>JAEUJT010000282.1 GCA_016793525.1 Archangium sp.
TGATGGTGGATCCGGTGTTCACAGGTCCATCAGGCTTTGACTTCAGCCGGGGTTCGCCCCGTCGATGAACGGCGGCAGCGGGAAGCGGAATGGCGCGAAGCAGCGCGTCGATATCGAGCTCTCGCCCAGAGATGCGGAGGGTACACGTTGGACAACGGCTACCGCGACGCGGCAATGAGCGTCACGCGACCGTCACCCGACGATCCCCGAAAGGACACGCGCTGTTTTCGGTGACGTCACGGCCCCGTGCGCACCGCGTCATGCGTTCGCGCGAAGTGGGCGCTCGTGATGATGCACCTCGGCACAGCAGTTCTCCTCGCACTGACACTCGCGGCGGATCCTGATCTCGACGCAGGAGCCTTGCCCGAGGCGTCTCAAGGCGATGCCGGTGTGGTGGTGCGCGGTGCCGATGCCGCCACTTCGGAGCGCGCACGCAACGCCGATGTCTCCCTCCAAGCGGTTCCCCCAGCTGTCTCGACGGGCGCGACCGACGGCGGCGCCACCACGATCGCGAGCGATACGACTGGCTCGACTGCCGCTCCAGACGCCGGCGCATCAACGGGCGCGAGCGGCGACGGAGGCTTCTCGATGGCGCCGACCTCAACCCCGCAGCTGAGTACCCTCCCGAAGGGGTTCACCGGCATCGCCGGCACCGTCATCGACTCGCGCACTGGCGAGGGGCTGATTGAAGCCACGGTGAAGGTCGTGCTTGGCGCGAAGAAGAGCGCGCTGACCGATCTGAACGGCGCGTACAGGCTGAAGTTGCCGCCGGGCACGTACGACCTGCGCATTTTCTACGCGCTGTACGAGGGCCGTCGCGTTCAGAACGTCGAAGTGAAAGCCGGTGAGGTCACTCGGCTCGACGTCGCGCTCGAGGCCAAGTCGACAGCGATCAAGGAGGTCGTGGTCGAGGCCAAAGCCGACCGGCGTAACGAGTCGGCGCTCTTGATGGAGCGAAAAAAAGCGGCGGTGGTGCAAGACGCCATCGGCGCGCAGGAAATGGCGCGTACGCCCGACGCGACCGCAGGAGATTCTGCGCGACGCGTCGTGGGCGTGACGCTCGTCGACAACCGCTACGTCTTCATTCGCGGGCTCGGCGGCCGCTACGTGCAGACGTTGCTCAACAGCACGATCATGCCCAGCCCCGAGCCCGATGAGCCGTCGGTGCCGCTCGACCTCTTCCCCACCGCACTGCTGTCGAACCTGAACGTCATCAAGACGTATTCGCCTGATCTCCCGGCGCAGTTCGGCGGCGGCTCGCTCACCATCGACACCAACACCTTTCCCACCAAGTTCGAGCTCAAGGCCCGCGCGTCGCTCGGCGTCGATACCGTGTCGACGTTCCAAGATCGGCCCTCCTCACCTTCCAGCGCGGGCGAGGCGTTCGGCTTTCGCGACCCTTCGCGCGATCTCCCGGCGGTGTTTCCCCGCGACCGCGCGTTTCAGCAATCGGTCGACCCGGCCCGCCCCGGAATCGACGCGGAGACGCAGCAGGCCGGCGGTCGCGCGCTCCCCAACCGGTGGACGCCGGGCTCGGTGATGGCGATGCCCAACGGGGCGTTCGGCCTCCAGGGCGGCGACACGATTCACCTCGGAGGCACGAAGCGGCTCGGCTACCTGGCCGCGCTCCAGTGGGGCCGGCGCGAGCGCACCCGCCGCGTCAGCGTCAACGACGTATCGAGCTCTGAAGGCGCGCTCGAACTGGAGAACCCGACCTCGTCCCGAATCTCCTCAGTGAACGCGTCGACCTCGGCGCTGGCGAACGTGGGGCTGCAGCTCAACCGAGACAACGAGATCAACCTGCTCGTGCTCGGCCTCTCCAACGCGGAGAACCAGGTCACTGTCGCCGACGGCACCGACACGCTCTCGTCGATGCAGGACTTCACTAACCACCGGCTGCAGTTCACGCAGCGCCAGTTCATCTTCTCGCAGCTCAAGGGCTTTCACCGGGTGAGCGCGCTCGCCGACCTCGAGCTCGAGTGGCAAGGCAACGTGAGCCGCGTCTTCCGCACCGAACCCGATCTGCGCGACGCGCGCTACAACCTGACCGAGACGCGAGAGCTTTCGCTGCGGCTGCAACCGAACTCCGCCGAGCGCTTCTTCCTCGACCTCGACGAGACGAGCACTGGAGGCACCCTCACCGGCACCCTCCCCTGGCGAAAGTTCCGCTTCAAGGCGGGCGCCTTCGGGCAGTACCAGGCGCGCACCTTCAACGGCCGTCGCTTCCGCTTCTTCGAGAGCCGCCGCCCCACCCCGTTCGGCCCCGCGGAGGACGTGCTCACCAGCGAGCGCATCGGCCCCGGTGCCGGCACCCAGTATTTCCTCGCCGAGAGCACGCGGGTCCAAGACGCGTACACCTCGACGCTGGCGCTCTTCGGTGGCTTCGGTCTCGCGGAGTGGACGGCCACCGACTGGCTCCGCGCGCAGCTCGGGGTTCGGTACGAGGGCTCGGTGCAGACGGTGACGGTGGGCAGCCCGTTCGCCACCGATGCCAACCGCGAGCCGTCGGTGGAGCGCCGCTACAACTCGCCGGTCCCCTCGCTGAACGTCACCTTCTCCCCGAGCCAGACGGTCAACCTGCGCGCCGCGTACGCCGCCACGTTGGCCCGCCCGAGCTTCCGCGAGCTGTCGCCGTTCCTCTTCTTCGACATGGTTCGCCGCCGCAACGTCTCGGGCAACCCGAACCTGCTGCAGACCACCATTCACCACGCCGATGTACGCGCTGAATACTTCCCCTCCGACACCGAGGTCTTCGCGGCGTCGGTCTTCGCCAAGCAGTTCATCTCGCCCATCGAGCGGGTGGTGATCGGCCAGGCCTCGAACTTCGACTTCGGCTTCCGCAACGCCGATGCGGCGCAGCTGGCGGGCGTGGAGCTCGAGGCGCGGGCGTCGCTCGGCCGGGCGGTGGCGGCCCTGAAAGACGTACGCGGAGGCATCAACGCCAGCCTGATGTGGTCGCGGGTGACGCTCACCAACACCGCGGGCCAGCTTGGCAACACCAACCGGCCGCTCCAGGGTCAGAGCCCCTGGGTGATCAACGCGTTTCTCACCTGGTCGAAGGCCGACTGGGGCAGCGAGGTCGGCGTCTTCTACAACGTGTCGGGTCCGCGCATCTCCGAGGTCGCCGTGTCTCCGCTGCCCGACTTCTACGAGCAGCCGGTGCACAAGGTCGACGTCACCTTCGCGCAGGCCTTCGGCCCCGGCTTCCAGCTCAAGCTCGGCGTGGCGAACGCGCTGAACCAGACGCTCCGAATTCAGCAGGCAGACGTCGAGGTGTTCAAAGAACAGCTCGGCGTGCAGTTCAACGCATCGTTGGCCTGGACGATGCCCACCACTCCACGGAAGTGAACACAATGCGTACTCTCTGCATCGCTGCACTCGCGGCGGCGGCCCTGGCGGCCTGCACCCCCGCGAACACCACCAACGACGGAGGCACGGGCGGCGGTACCGCCACCCCGATGATGGTCGACGTGACCGAGTCGATCACCGCTGACACCACCTGGACCAAGGCCAACACCTACGTGCTGAAGAACATCGTGCACGTCGACGGCGCGAAGCTGACCATCGAGCCCGGCACGAAGATCGTCGGCGACCGCGGCTCCGCGCTGATCGTCACCCGAACCGCGCAGCTGCTCGCCGAAGGCACCGCGGCCGAGCCAATCGTCTTCAGCGCCAACTTCCCCGTCGGCATGCGCGGCGTTGGCAACAACAACTGGGGCGGCATCGTGCTCAACGGCAAGGCGGCCATCAACGTCAGCGGCGGCGACAACAAGGCCGAAGGCCTCGCCGATGACCCGCGCAACCGCTACGGCGGCGGCGCCACGCCCGACGACGCGCACAGCTGCGGTAAGCTGAAGTACCTGCGCATCGAGTTCGCCGGCCAGCCGCTCTCGGCCAACGATGAGCTCAACGGGTTGACGCTGAACGCCTGCGGCACCGGCACCGTGGTCGATTACGTGCAGGTCCACCGTGGCATCGATGACGGCGTCGAGCTCTTCGGCGGCTCGGTGAACATGAAGCACCTGGTCATCACCGGGTCTGACGACGACGGCCTCGACTGGGACCAGGGGTGGACTGGCAAGGCCCAGTTCATGGTGGTGCAGCAGCTGCCCGGCCGCGGCAACCACGGCATCGAGGCCGACAGCAACCGCGCCGACCAAGACGCGATGCCCCGCTCGATGCCCACGCTCTTCAACGCCACCCTCATCGGCCGCGCGCCTGACGCCAGCGACCCCGGTGAAGGCCGCAGCCGCGGCATGGTGTTGCGCGTGGGCACCGCGGGCGCGCTCAACAACCTCATCGTCACCAACTTCAACGACTGGGCGATGTTCGTCGATGGCTCGAACAGCCAAGGCAAATGGAACGGTGGGTCGCTCGTCGTGCGCAACAGCATCTTCTTCAAGAACGCGACGTTGCCCTGGCAAGACACGAAGCCCTCGAACCTCGCCGACGGCGGCGTGCCGAACGATCCGTTCAACGAGGAGACGGCCCTCACCGCCCCCTCCCTCAGCAACCGCAGCGTGGATCCTTCGTTGGGCAACGCGATGGACGCCACGGCTCCGGTGTTCAAGCCGCTGAGCGACTCACCCGCGCTGATGGGCGGGGCGACGCCTCCGAACGACGGCTTCTTCGATGCCACAGCCACCTTCGTCGGAGCAGTCGGCACGACGGACTGGACCACCGGCTGGACCGCGTACCCCGAGAACTGAAGCCTCCCCGAAGGTGAAGCACGCGAGGCCCCTGTCACCGCTGGCCGGTGGCGGGGGCTTCGTCTTACT
>JAEUJT010000398.1 GCA_016793525.1 Archangium sp.
AAGCGCCACGCGACGTCAGACTGGATGGAGCTCGAGAAAGAGCGCGGCATCTCGGTCACGTCGTCGGTGTTGCAGTTCCCCTACCGCGGGCACGCGGTGAACCTGCTCGACACGCCGGGCCACCAAGACTTCTCCGAAGACACGTACCGCACGCTGTCGGCCGCCGACGCCGCGGTGATGCTCATCGACGCCGCGAAAGGCGTGGAGCCGCAGACCATCAAGCTGTTCAAGGTCGCGCGCCTGCGGGGCATTCCCATCTTCACCTTCGCCAACAAGCTCGACCGCCACGGCCGGGCGCCGCTCGAGCTGATGGACGAGCTCGAGAAGGTGCTCGGCATTCGCGCCTACCCGATGAACTGGCCCATCGGCAGCGGCCCCGACTTTCGCGGCGTGTACGACCGGCGCTCGAAGCAGGTGCACGTGTTCACCGCCTCGGGCCGGCACGGCGAAAGCGAAGTCGAGGAGCGCGTCATCGCCATCGACGGCCCCGAGCTGAAAGAGATGCTCAGCGAAAATGAGCTGGAGAAGCTGCTCGAAGACATCGAGCTGCTCGACATCGGCGGAGACGAGCTGTCGCTCGAGAAGGTGCGCACCGGCGAGCTGAGCCCGATGTTCTTTGGCTCGGCGATGACCAACTTCGGGGTGCGGCCGTTTCTCGACGCGTTTCTCGAGCTGGCGCCGGAGCCCCTGGGCCGAGAGTCGACCGAAGGCTTCATTCCCCCCACGCGCGAGGGCTTCAGCGGCTTCGTGTTCAAAATTCAAGCGAACATGGATCCCGCGCACCGAGATCGCATCGCTTTCTTGCGCGTGGTGTCGGGGCGGTACGTGAAGGGCATGTCGGCGCGGCACTCCCGGCTGGAGAAAGACGTGCGGCTCGCGAAGCCCTCGCAGTTCTTGGCGGCCGAGCGCACCAGCATCGAAGACGCGTGGCCGGGCGACGTGATCGGCCTCTTCGACCCGGGGCAGTACCGCATCGGCGACACCTTGGTTGAGGGCGGCAAGTTCGCCTTCAACGGCGTGCCGCGCTTCTCGCCCGAGCACTTCGCGGTGGTGCGCTCGAAAGACCCGCTCAAGCGCAAGCAGATCGAGAAGGGGCTCGAGCAGCTCTCCGAAGAGGGCACGGTGCAGATCTTCCAGCAGCTGCAGATGGGCATGAAAGACCCCATCGTCGGCGTGGTCGGCCAGCTCCAGTTCGAGGTGCTGCAGTACCGCATCGAGCACGAATACGGCGCGCACATCGTGTTGGACAAGATGGGCTACTCGCTCGCGCGCTGGGTGGTGGCGCCGACGTTCGACCCCAAGGCCTTCGACTGGGAGGGGAACCGCCAAACGGTGCAAGACCGCGACGGGTTGCCCCTGGTGCTCTTCCGCGACGAGTGGGCGCTCCAGCACGCGGTGGAGAAACACCCGGAGCTCACCTTTCAGGCCTACGCGCCGCAGTTCGCGCCGGGCTCGGTCATCACCAGCGTGCAATGAAAGCCGCCGCACTCAGCCCGAAGCACGGGAGTGAGCTGCAGCTGGCGGTGGAGCGCGCCATGGCCCAATGGCTCCCCGACGCTCCGGAGGCGCCGGCGGAGGTGGTGCAGGGGCTCGATCGGGTGCTCCTCTTCCTCCGGCAGAACGGCAGTCCCTCGAAGCAGGCGCGGCAGGTGGCGTCGCTCGCGTTTTGTTGGGGGCAGCAGGTCGTGCGCACCGGAGGCTTTCGGTGGGCCAGCGTCAGCGACGACGCCACCGTCAATCCGTCACTCGTGTCCTCCGACGAGCAGCGCGCCTGCCTGGTCATCGACTGCGTCACCGTGCTGGTGCTCGAGCCCGAGGCTCCCTCGCTCAGCGCCGTGTTCCGCCAGCTCGTGGCGGGGGAGCTGCCGGAGATTCCAGGCTGCGTTCGGCTCGAGCCTTCAGCCGAGGCCTGAGGCCGGCCAAAAATTTGCGGTGCGACAGGGTTGAGGCAGGGTGTATCGATGTTCCCCTCGACGCCCACGGTGACGGCGACCTTCTTCTTCGCGCCTGACTTTCGCGGCACCGACGGCACGCGCGACGCGTCGCAGTGGAAGCAGCAGCCGGGCACCAGCAGCACCGCGCCGGTGCGTGTGCTCTGGGTGACAGCGCCCGCCGGGTAGGCGAACCTGCCGTCGCAGTGGGCATCGCGTTCTTCGATCTCGACAAGACGTTGCTGGCCGTGAACTCCGGCACCCTCTGGGTGCGCCGTGAGCTCGCGTTGGGGCATTTGACCAAGCGGCAGTTCGTCGGCGCCATGGTGTGGCTCACCCGGTACCACCTCGGGTTGGTGAGCGGCGACGACATGATGAAGAAGGCCGTGGCCGCGGTGGCCGGTACGCGCGCCGATGACATTCGCAGCCGCACCGAGCGCTTCTTCCGCGAAGAGGTCGTGGCCGCGTTTCGCCCCGGCGCGTTGGAGGCGTTGGCGCAGCACCGGCAACGCGGAGATCGCTGCGTGCTGCTCACCTCGTCATCGAATTACATGTCGACGCTCGTGCTCGAGCACCTGGCCCTCGACAGCGCCCTCTGCAACACGCTGGAGGTCGATGCCACCGGGCTCCACACCGGCCACGTGGTGGGCACGGTGTGTTTCGGCATTGGCAAGCGCGTCTTCGCCGAGGCCGAGGCGGCGCGCGCGGGTGTCTCGCTCTCGACCTGCGCGTTTTATACGGACTCGTTCTCCGACGTGTCGGTGCTCGAAGTGGTTGGCGCTCCGGTGGCGGTGAACCCCGACCCGCGCTTGAAGCGGCACGCCTCGAAGCGGCGCTGGCCTGTCGTCGACTGGGGCCAGCCGAGCGTTCACCGCTGAATTACGGCTCCGGCGGGTACTCGAAGGTAACGGTGATGTCGCCGCGCTTCTTGAGCAAGGGGAGGCCACCCGCGCCGCGCATGAAGAACGTCGTCAGCATGCGGGTACCAGCCACCGTGGTCGCGTACTCGAAGCGCATCTCCAGGCGATCGACGAGCAGCGGGTATTTTGAGAGCTTGAGCGACTGACGCACCAACTCTCCGGTGTGCGGGTCGACCACCGCCTCGCCGACGAAGATCTCCGGCGCGGGCTTTCCCCGTGGCGCGATGCCGAGGCGCAGCAGCGACGGGTTGGTCGGGTCTGGCCCCAGCGGCGTGAAGGCGTAGTTGGCCTGGTTGCGCGCGGCGAAGGGCGACTCGGTGCGTTTGTTCTCGTCGTCGCGCTTCTTGGCGCGCGCCTTGGCTTCGACGAGGTCGTCGGCTTCGTCGCGCACGGCCTTCACCACCGTGGTGCTCAGCTTCCCGCCCACCCGCTTCACCACGAGCGTCGAGACGGTCGTGTGCCGAGGTGTGTCGTCGCCATCGAGCTCGACGCCGCGCACCTGCTGGGTGACGGCGTGGGCGTCGAGGTAGGCCTCCCTGCGCGCGTCGTGGGCGGCCAATTTCTCCAGCAGCCCGGCGTCGGGGGCCTGCGCCATCAGCGTCAGCAACAGTGTCACCATGGTGTCGATGAGCTCAGAAACGCCGATCGGGGGCGGGGGTTGACGGGTGGAGCGGGCGCCCCCACCCGCGGAAGCCACGGAGCTTCAGGTAGGTGCGGAACTCGCGGGCGAACGACTCGACAGACAGGCCGACGTGGGTGACGAAAGCGGTGTCGAAGTCGGGAGCGGTCGGAAGCGCGGCCAGAATGCCGTTCACCACGTCGCCGCCGTAGCGCGACTGGAGGAATGTGAGCGCGTGGTGCGCCTGCCCGTACACGTGGTCATAGTCGTCGGCGGCGAGCGCATCACCGTCGGTGAAGACGTCGGCCTCAGGGTGCGCCGCCTGCCAACGCGCGAGATCTTCGAGTGACGGGTAGAGCGGGCCCTGGTTCGCCGACACCGTGGCCATGCCCTCGCGGAACCAGAAGGGAATGTGCTTCGTCTTCCACGCGTCGCCGGTGCCAGCGCTTTGGAACAGCACGCAGTGGGTAAGCTCGTGGAGCACCAGCTCGTCGAGCTCGACGTCGCGCGCCGCCCCGGGCCAGCTCCGCGGCGATT
>JAEUJT010000418.1 GCA_016793525.1 Archangium sp.
AGGCGGGCTCGCTCCTCGCGGTGAAGGGCGCGCGGGCCACGTCGGCGTTCAACGTGAAGCTCGATGACGCGGTTCAGGTCGAAGGCACCGCCATTCTCGCCAGCTCCGGAGCCGACGAGCTGTCGCAAGAGGCTCGCGCGCTCGGCGGCTCGGTGTTCACGCACCACCTGGTGAGCGGGCTCCGCGGCGCGGCCGACGACGACGGCAATGGGCGAGTCACGGTCGACGAGGCGTATTCGTATGCAGCAGCGCGAACGACGTTGGAGACCGCTGGATCCGAAGCCGGCGCGCAGCGCCCGGTGTTCCGCTACGAGCTCAAAGGCCGGGGCGAGGTGGTGCTGACGCAGGTGCGCGGGCCGGGCTCTGTCGTCACGTTCCCTCGAGAGTCGACGCGCTGTTTCGTCACCGACGAGCGAGAACGTGCGCTGGTGGCCGAGGTGCCGGGTGGCGCCGCCACTCGCCTGACCCTCCCAGTCGGAGCCTTCATCGTGAAGTGCCCGCAGCCCGATGGCTACCGCATGGCGAGCCTGGTGTCGGCGCCGGGCGGAGCGGTCGATGCCGCGGCGCTCGCGTACCGCACGTTCCCGCTCTCCGCCGGTGTGCTCAAGGGTGGCCCGGGGCTGGTCTCCGTCGATCCCCTCGCGTCGTTGAAGCGAGACGGCTTCTCCGCGCTCGAGCAAGGCCGGCCGCGCGACGCGATGGAGCTGTTCAACCGCGCGTTGGACAAAGATCTCCGCGACGCCGAGGCCTACCGGGGCAAAGCCCAGGCCTACCTGGCGCTGGCCAACGACGCCTCGTGGCGCGGAGATTCAGCCGAGGTCGAGCGCCTCCGCACCGCCGCCGTGCGGACCGACCCGCGCCTCGCTGACGACCCTCAGTTCCGCGAGGCGATGCGCCCGCCGGAGCCACCACGGGTGCAGACTCCGCGCGAGCTCAAGCGAGAGAACCTCGAGGCCGCCGACCCGCGGAAGTACCAGACCGTCGGCGTGGGCCTGTCGCTGTTCGACCCCCACGGCCCCCTCAATCTGTCGTTCACCTGGTCCGCGCGCGAGTGGCTGCAGCTCTCGGCGCACCTGTCGCCGTTCGTGCTCGGCCTCGGTCTGACGGCCCGCGCGCTCCCGCTTCCGGGGTGGTGGAGCCCGTACGTGGCGGTGAGCGGCTCCCTCACGCTCGCGGGCATGGGTGCCACCACTGGGCCCGACTTCAGTTTCTCCATCGGGGGCTCGCCGGTCGCCTCACGCGGCATGTTCGACCGCCTCGTCGGCGCGGAGGCGGGGATTCAAGCCTCGTCACGTCACTGGCAAGGCGAGCTCGGTGCGGCGGTGGTGTACGGAGCCCCGGTCGACGCGCCGGCCTTCTTCGGTGTGCTGCCGTCGCTCACCGTTCGCTACTTCTTCTGATTTTTGGCGCGTGCGGGCGCGCTCGAGCGACGGACAGACATGCTCGCCTTCGAGGTGCGTTGGTCTGCTACATACGCGTCGTCCATGGCGAAGCCCGGCGTCGACGTCGAAGCGCTCTACCGCCAGTACGGCCCGGCCATTTTCCGACGTGCCGCGGCGCTGGTGCGCGACGAGACCGAAGCGATGGACGTGACGCAAGACACCTTCATGGCCTTTTTGAAGATGGCTGACCGGCTCCGCGGAGACGCGCAGCCCTTCACCGTGCTGTACCAGATCGCCACCAACCAATCGTTCGAGCGGCTCCGTCGCACCGCGCGCTGGAGCAAGCGGGTGACCCCGCTCCCTGAGAACATCGACGAAGACGCCGTGCCCCCGCCGCCCGCCGTCGATGCCTCGAAGCGAATCGATGCCGCCCACGACCTCGCCCTGCTGACGAAAGGCGAAGACGCAGAGGCCACCTCTGCCGCCGCGCTCTACTTCGTCGATGGCTGCACCACCGAGGAGATCGCCCAGAGCTTGGGCCTCTCCCGAAAAACGGTCGGCAAGTTGCTCGTGCAGTTCAGTGAACGCGCCCGCAAGCGCGCGGCCCGCCTGGCCCCAGGAGCGTACGAATGAGCCGGCAGCTGAAAGACGTGACGCTCGAGGCCTACCTCGCCAACGCGCTGGCGCCCGACGTGCGCGCGCAGGTGGAGCAGACCGTGGCTTCGTCGCCGGAAGACGCGGCCCGGGTCGAGGCGCTGCGAGCCGAGACGCAGGCCTTCTTGTTCAAGCACCCGCCCGCGGCGTTCGCGGCCAGGCTCCAGGCGAAGCAGGGTGTGCCGTGGTTTCGGCGCCTGTGGCTGATCGTGCCCGCACTCGCCGCCAGCGCCGCTGCATTCCTGGTGCTGTTCGCGTCGCCTCCTCCAGCGCCCGAGGTCATCACCAAAGGCGCCGTCGCGGTCACCGTGCACCGGCAGACGGCGAAGGGCTCCGAGGTGCTCGAGGCCTCGGCGATCGTGCACGCCGGTGACGCGCTGCGCTTCGCCGTCACCACGCCGAGCGCCGGGTACGTCTGGGTGCTGCTGCGCGCGGGGCCGAAAGACCTGCCGCTCCTCCCCGAAAACGCGACGTCGCCGGTGCAGGTCGAGGGTGGGCAGACGCTCCTCGACGGCGCGGTGACGCTCGATGGAGAGAGCACCTTCGAGATCTTCGTGGTGGCCTGGTCTCCCACGCCCTTCACCCTCGACGACGTGGCATCTCCCCGCGTGACGCGCGTCGAGCGCCGGTTCGAGAAGCGATGAAGTCGTTCGACGTGGTCAGCGTCGGCGAGGCGCTTGTCGACTTTCTCCCCAACCGTCGCGGGCTGCGCGTGCGCGACGTGTCGTCGTGGGTTCCCTGCCTCGGTGGAGCGCCCTCGAACGTCGCTGTCGGCGTGGCGCGGTTGGGCCGCCAGAGCGCGCTCGTCGGCGTGACGGGAGATGACGAGTTCGGCCACTTCATTCGCACCGGGTTGGAGCGAGAAGGCGTCGACACCTCGCGGCTCCGACACACCGCGGAGGGCAAGACCGGCCTCGGCTTCGTCTCGCTCACCGAGTCAGGCGAGCGCAGCTTCACCTTCTACCGACAGCGCGCGGCGGAGATGTTTCTGTCCTCCGTCGACACCGTCGGCGCCCAGCCGATGCTCGACGCTGCGACTTTCGCGCACGTGGGAACGAACTCGCTGCTGCAGCCTCGAGCACGTGCCGCCATGCGCGCGCTGGTGCGCCGCCGAATGCGCCGCGGGGCGTTGAGCTCGTGCGACCCGAACCTTCGGCTCCACCTGTGGAAGCAGCCGGAGCAGTTGCGCGCCCTCCTCGATGAGCTGCTGCCGTCGTGTGCGGTGGTGAAGCTGTCGCATGAAGAAATTCAGTTCGTCACCGGTACGAAGTCGGTCGACGCGGCCTTGAAGCGGCTCGAGGCGAACGGCGTGCTGCTGCCGGTGGTGACGCTCGGCGCTGACGGAGCCGCCTTTCGTTTCCACGGGCGTACCGCGCGCGTCGCGGCTCCAGCGGTGAACGTGGTCGATACCACCGGCGCGGGTGACGGCTTCATGTCAGGGCTGTTGTCGCGGCTGGCCCCGCTGGCGCAGACCCGCGAAGCCCTCGCCGTCCTGCCGTTCGACGCGCTCCCCGAGGTGATGCGCTTCGGGTGCCGGGTGGGCTCCGAGGTGGTGCAGCACCTGGGCGCCGTGGCGGGGCTCCCCCGGTGGCGCGAAGCCAAGGCTCGCCGCTAAAAACGGTTTTCCGTGCCGGGCAGCGGTGCCAGAACACGACATCTCTCGAGGAGAACACGCATGCTCGACTTGCTCATTCGCGGTGGCACGGTGGTCGATGGAACAGGCGCTCCGGCGCGCACGGCCGATGTCGGCGTTCGCGACGGCCGCATCGTCGAGGTCGGCTCGGTGAGCGAGAGCGCGAAGGAGACCGTCGACGCCAACGGCGCGTGGGTCACCCCCGGCTTCGTCGACATTCACACCCACTACGACGGCCAAGCCTCGTGGGACGAGCAGTTCTCTCCGAGCATCTTTCACGGCGTCACCACGCTGGTGATGGGCAACTGCGGCGTCGGCTTCGCGCCGATGCGCCCGGGCCATGAGGGCGATCTCATCAAGCTGATGGAGGGCGTCGAAGACATTCCCGGCGTCACGCTGGCCGAGGGCATTCGCTGGGGGTGGAAGAGCTTCCCCGAGTACATGCGCTTCCTCGAGGCGATGCCGCACAGCTTGGACTTTCTGACGCTGGTGCCGCACGACCCCATTCGCATGCAAGTGATGAAGGAGCGCGCCCTCGCGCACGAGGCGGCGACGCCCGACGACATCGCTGCGATGCGAACGCTGGTGCGCGAGGCGCTCGAGGTCGGCGCGGCGGGCTTCTCCACCGGGCGCTCCGACAACCACCGCACGGCTGAAGGGAAAGAGACCCCCGCGGCCGAGGCGTCGCTCGCCGAGCTCACCGGCATCGCCCAGGCATTTCAGGGCTTGAAGCACGGCAACGTGCAGCTCGTGAGCGACTTCGATCTCCTCCGCGGCCCGGAGCGCTTCGACGTCGAGTTCGACATCGTCGAGCACCTGGCGAAGGCCAGCGGCCGGCCCGTCTCGCTCTCGTGGCTGCAGCGCGACCCCGGCGGCGAACAGTGGAAGGCGATTCGCGCCCGGGCGGAGCAAGCGTCGGCGAAGGGCTTCCCGGTGTTCTTGCAAGCCGGAGCGCGCGGCATCGGCGTGATCATCGGCCTCGACGCGAGCTTCCACCCGTTCATGGGCTTCCCCGGCATCAAGGAGATCTCCAACCTCCCGGTCGCCGAGCGCGCCGCGGCCATGCGCGACCCGGCCCGCCGCAAGCGCGTGCTGTCGGAGAAGTCTGAGCCGATGGCCGGTGACAACACGCCGATTCCGCCGTTGGTCGACATTCTCCTCTCGCGCATCGCGATGATCAGCGGCCGCATGTTCCCGCTCGGCGCCACGCTCAACTACGAGCCATCGGTGCGAGAGAGCTTCGCCGCTCAGGCCCAAGTGAAGGGCGTCAGCCCGCTCGAGGTGCTGTACGACTACCTCGCCGAAGGCGACGGCACGAACCTCATCTACTTCCCCATCTTCAACTACAACGAGGGCAACCTCGACGTGGTGCACCAGATGCTCTCGCACCCGCAGGCGCTCTTCTCGCTGGCCGACGCCGGGGCACACGTGGGCACCGTGTGCGACGCGAGCTTCACCACCTTCATGCTCACGCACTGGGTGCGCGACCGCCCGAAAGATCGGCTCACGCTCGAGCGTGCGGTGGAGATGATGACCAGTCGCAACGCGAAGTACCTGGGGCTGAACGATCGCGGCGTCGTGGCCGTGGGTAAGCGCGCTGACCTCAACGTCATCGACGGCAAGGCGCTCAACATGGGCATCCCCCGGCTGATGCGAGATCTCCCCGCAGGCGGGAAGCGCTTCGTGCAGAAAGCCCAGGGCTACGTCGGTACGTGGGTCAACGGCGTGGCGGTGCAGCGCTCTTCTGTGGTGACCGAGGCTCGCCCCGGCAAGCTGGTGCGGGTGGGGCAGGGCGGCTCAGCCTGACGTCGGAGCGCCGAACGCGTCGACGAGTTGCTGCGTGATGCCGCGAATGGTCAGCGGCGCGCAGCCCTCGGCCTTGTTGTCGACCAACACCCACAACACGCGGCCCTCGTCGTGGCATTGCTTCGCAAGCGACACCACGTCGTCGCGCATGGCCTGCTCCACGTGGTCGAGCCGATCGTACGGGGCGTAGGCGTCGCGCGCGGTCTCGTACGGCATGCCCAGCG
>JAEUJT010000439.1 GCA_016793525.1 Archangium sp.
ACGAGCACGATGAGAAGCGCGCATACGCTCGAGAACACCGGGCGGTGAATGAAGAACGAGGTGAACACGCGCGCGCCTTACTTGCCTGCAGAGGGCTGGTCAGACTGGAGCTCGACGAGGCTGCCGTCTCCAATGGTTTGAATGCCCGACACCACGACCCGCTGGCCGGCGCGGAGCCCTTCGACGACGGTGTATTCGCCGCCCTGAATCGAGCCGAGCGTCACGGGGATGCGCCGGGCGGCGAGCGGGCCGCCTCCGTCGGGTGTCTCGACGACGTAGACGAACGGTTGCCCGGCTTGTCGAATCACCGCCACCGTCGGCACCGCGAGGCCGTCTTTCATCGACCAGATGACCCGCGCCCGCACGACTTGATCCGCTCGCATCGCCGGCATCGCGTCGAAGGCGCCCTTGATCAACAGCAGCTGCGTCGTCGGATCCGCCCGAGGAGAAACGAACACCACCGCGCTCTCGGCTACGGCCTCTCCGTCGCCGTTCAACAACCGAATGCGGCTGCTGGGCGTGAGCGAGGTGGAGCGCTCAACGGGCACCAACACCTCCGCCTCGAGCCCGGTGTCTTGGGTCACCGAGGTGAGCAGCGTCGCCGGCGTCACGAAGTCGCCCACCTTCACCGGCACGTTGCCCACTACGCCCTCGAGCGGAGCGCTGATGGTGAAGAACGCCAGCCGCGCGCGCTGTGAGGCGATGAGCGCGTCATTCGCTCGCACGCTCGCTTCGGCTTGGTCGGCCAACACCTGCGATTGATCTGCGTCTTGCTGGCTGACGATGCCGTCGCCGCGCAGCAGCTTCGAGCGCGCCTGCCGGTCCTTCGCGAACGACGCCGACGCCGCGAGCGCCTCGTGGGTCGCGAGCATGTTCTGCATCGTCGCCTGCTCGGCGGTGGAGTCGATCTGCAGCAACACGGCGCCGGGCCGCACCGTCGTGCCCGGCTTCGCCAGAATCGCGCGCACGTAGCCAGACACCTGAGGATACAGGCTCACGGCGCGACGTGAGGTGAGCGTAGCCAGGTACTCGCTGCCCTCTTCGAGCCTCTTGGTCTCGAGCGTCTTCACCTGCACCGGGCTCGGTGGAGGCGCTTGTTCGGTGGTGGAGCCTGCGCTCTTGGAGCAGCTCAGCAGCGTGACCGCGGCGATGAAATACACAGCCTTGGTTCTGGAATTCATAGAGGGCAATCGGCCAGGGCGAAGAGGGCGACCACGCGCGCGCGAATGACGTCGTATTCGCGCAGCGCGAGGTTGAGTTGTTGCTGGCGCAGAGACGACGCCGCTGTGACGAGCTCGAGGCTGGTACCAAGGCCGGCATCGAACGCGCGGCGGGTGAGCGTGTCGGTCTTCGCCGATTGCTCGTGTGCGGCGGCGGCGATGGCGCGTGATTTTTCGGCCACGTCGATGCCTCGTTTCGCGCGCTCGACCTCGACTCGGCCCTGCCGCTGCGTGCCGGCCACTCGCGCTTCGGCCTGTGACTTCTGCGCGTGTGCGTCTTTGAGTGCTCCGTAGCGAGCGCCACCGTCCCACAGCGGCACGGTGAGCACCGCCTGCAGGTTCCAGATGGGAAAGACGCCAGCGCCGGGAAAGGTGAAGACCTGGGCGGTGCTGCGCAGCGCCAGTGACGGGAGGAACTGCGCCTTCACGTCGAGCACGCCGCGGTCAGCGATGTCGACGCGGGCTTGGGCTGCCAGTTGATCAGGCCTCTTCTCGAGCGCGTCGAGCAGATGGCACGTGCCATTGAGTTGATCAGCCAATCCGTTGAGCTGGAATTCGGGTTTCACGCCGACGGGCCCATCGAGACCCACGGCGAGCGACAGCGCCTCGCGGGCCTGGTGGAGCGATTCGTCTCCAGTGACGACCTGCGAACGCGCGAGCTCGGCGTCTTGCCGCAACCGCCCGAGGTCGATCTCTGTGTTGGCGCCGGCGCGGTTCGAGCGCTCGGCGAGGTGGAGTCGATCGAGCGCGTCTTTCAGCCCCACGCGGTTGAGCTCGGCGATTCGCTCTGACGTGACGACGGCCAGCAGCGACTGCGCGAGGTTCAAGATGAGCACTCTTCGAGCGTCGGCCAAGCTCAGCTCGGTGGCGCGCTCGGCGTCGGCGGCGAGGGCCAGCGCATTCCACGAGCGGGCGTCGATGACAGCCAGCTGCGCGATGAGTGAACCGGTTTGGTATGGCGCCGCGCCAAACAGTGCCGACGTCGTTGCGTCGTTGCCGGCCGGTGCAGGCAAGAGACTGAATGACGCGAGCCCGTTGGCGGTGAGGGAGGGCAGCAACGCGCCGAGCGCGGTGCGTCGTCGACCTTGGGCGCGGAGCACTTCGGCCGAGGCCACGCGTAGGTCAGTCGAATGCGACCGCCACGTCTGAAGCGCTTCCTCCCACGAGGCGAGCTGGTGCCCGGCGGGAGCGGGTGGCTCGAGCAGTGGGTCAGCGAGGGGCGCCGTGGGGACTCCGGCATCGTCAGCGCGGGCCGACAGCGGAGCCAGCGCGACCAGTCCAAGCACCCACAATCGGACGACGAACCGATGCATAGCGAGCCGGCCTATGCCACCGATGCTCGAGGACGGCGCTCAAAAACGCAGAGCCCGACTCGAATGGGCAGGACTCAGCCCCACTTCCGAATCAACAGCAGCCACGGCAACGCGATGGTGCGGAGCACGATGAGCGTGCTCATGCTCGAGCGCGTGTAGAAGAACAGCCGCGAGTCGTGGCCCTTCGAGGAGCGCCCTTCGTAGAGGGTCTCCATGCCGAGCCGGGTGTAGCGGCGATCGAGGCCGCGGTTCTGGTTGTGCCCGAGAATGTACCGCTTGCCCGCGAGCACCGAGTCCACCGCGATGCGCGGCCAGACCGAGCGGTCCATCAGCGCGTGGGTGAGCGCGTCGGTTCTC
>JAEUJT010000522.1 GCA_016793525.1 Archangium sp.
GGGTAGGGCACCAGCTTGTGGGCTTCGGGGTCCCACAGCTTGAGGCGGAAACACGCCACCACGTCTCCGATTGAAAATGACGTGGTGCCCGGGTGCTGCAGCTCGGGAATCGCCGCCATCGCCTCGGGCAGCCGGTAGAACGGAATCGCCGCGTTCAGGTGGTGCACGTGGTGAAAGCCGATGTTGGCGGTGAGCCAGTTCATCAGCGGCCCCATCTTCATGTAGCTCGACGAATCGAGCGCCGCGCCGGTGAAGCTCCAGTTTTGCCGGTCGGCCACCTGCGCCTCGGGGAAGTTGTGCTGCGCGTAGAAAAGGTAGGCCCCGGTGGCCGCCGCGATGCCGTAGGGACTCAGCCAGGTGAAGACGAAGACGTCGGGCCGGCCGGCGAGCGTACACGCCGTCGCCAACCCCGCCACCAGCAGCAGCGACACCAGGCCGCCCCAGTGCTTCTTCGGCGCCCGGAGGAACGGCCGCAGGCACATGCCGATGCCGAAGATCGAGAACCACGCGAAGACCATGTTCAGCGGGTGCCGCGCCGCACGGTACAGCCAACGCTGGAGCGGCGTGGCCTGCGCGTACATGGCCGGTGTCAGCATCGGGTAGCTGCCGATGTGCGAGCCGACGATCTTCGCCGTGTGCGCGTGGTGGTAGTTGTGCGTCTCCCGCCAGACCGACGGCGGCGAGAGAATGAGCTCTCCGAAAAACCAGTACAGCCCGCGCGCCACCTTGGAGTTGCGCAGAATCGCGCCGTGCTGAAAGTCGTGGAACAAACAGAACGCGCGAACGATGACCAACCCGGTGAAACACGCCACCGGCAGCCGCACCCACCACACCGGGGCCAGCGCCGCGGTGGCCGTCAACGCCGCCAGAAAAGTGAAGGTGCTCACCGTCACCCACCAGCTCGTGCGGCGGTTCTCGACGGTGAACACCTTGCTGGCGACGAGCAGCTCTTTTTCGGGGCGGCGGGGCGACACAGCAGCGGTCATGGCGACCCCGGGTACCACGAAGTGGCCCTTGTGCCCAAGTGTCAGACATGTCGGGGGTTTGGCTACAGCGTCAAGCGCGTGGTGGCCGGGGTAGGGTGCTGTCTTGTCATGTCCATGCGGTTGAACGAGCTCATCGACCGTTGGCGCGCCGATCCGGCGGGCACCGAGCGCACGCTCCAGGTTCCCGTGCTGGTCTACGAGGCGGCCGGTGTGGAGCAAGGCGATATGTGGGCTGCCACCGGCTCAGTCGTCGTCGGTCGGCGCCCCCACGGCCACGACCCTGCCATCTTCTTCGTCGAAAAGCGCATCGGCACTCAGAACCCGTTCACCATGGGCGTCACCATCGGGCGCGTCGAGAACAACGACATCGCCATCGACGACTCGAGCGTCAGCCGGTTCCACGCATGGCTCCAGCACGATGAGCGCACCAAAGCGTGGGTGTTGTGCGATGCCGAAAGCAAGAACGGCACGTACCTTGACGGCGTCGAGCTCGACGCGGGGCAGCGCAAGCCGCTGTCTGACGGCAGCGTGATTCGCTTGGGAAACGCGTACTTACGGTTCCTGCTGCCGGCCAGCGTGGTCGGCCGGCTCCTTCTCTTGGCGGGGGCCTGATCCCGATGACGACCGGCGTCGGCCCATCACAATTGACTTGGTTCGGGTTCCCCCGTTCAATTGACCCCATGGGCTGCCTGGTCCAGGGGGCTGGTTCTCACTCGGCGGCCCAACACCCGACCGCCATCTCGGAGGCACCATGTTTCAATCGCTCAGCAATGAAGGCCGCTCGCAGTGCGCCACTCGCTCGGAACTACCTGAGGTTGACCGCGTTCGGTTTCGGTTGACACCGAACGGCTCCGGTCTCCTCGGTACGGCTCGGCTCCAGCGACGCATGGCGTGTGTGTCTCGCACATCGCGCCCGTAGCTTCGGAGACCTCACATGCTGACACGTTCACCGTTGTCCACGCAGCGTAGCGCGGCTGCTTCTCCTGACGTTCTGCCAGAGGTGCGTTGATGGCTACTTATACAGACGCGGCGCTGGCGGCGATGTCGAGCCAGGCGCTGATCAACCTCCAGCTCGAGGCCGACGACGCGCTCTCCGACCGCATTCAAGCCGAGCTCGACAAGCGCTCCGGTCGCAAAGACCCGATCAGCCCCGAGGTGATGGCGAAGATCGAGCAGTCAGTCATGAAGACCGACGCCGCGGGTCTGAACCAAAAGCCGCTCGAGCTTCAAACCGGTACAAGCGCAGCGCCGAACCTGGGGAACCTCCCCACTCAACCCCCCGAGGGAAATCTCGGCGGCGGCAATCTGGGCGAGGTGCTCGGCACGGCTGGCGTGGCGGTCGGCGTCGCCGGCCTGGTGAGCAACCTGACGGGCAACGCCGAGCTGGGCAAAGCGCTCACCATCGCCGGAGCCGCGGTGACCGTCGGCACCACTGTCGCCAATCTGCTGACCACGCCCAAGCCTCCGGCTCCGCCCGAGGTTCCCACGGTGCCGGCGGGATCTGCCCCCGGCTCGGCTCCGGGGACTCCCGCTGCGGTGACGGCTGGCTCGGCGGCCGGTGCGACCGGCACGGCGAGCGCCGGGAACGGCACCACCCCCGTCACGGGAACCACCAGCGAGAGCAGAACCGCCGATGACCCGTACGAGCAGTCGAGCGAAGAAGAGGGAGAAGAAGACGACGACAAACCGCTCGATCGAGTGAACTGCTCGTTCGCTTGGCAGAAGGCCGATCTCCCGAAGTGCACGGTCTTCGAGCTCGAGCTTGCTGAAGAACTTTCGAAGCCGTACCTCATGAGGCTCCGGGTCACGGGGCCTGAGCCCGACGTCGACGAATCGCTCATGGTCGGTGAGGCGTGCACGCTCACCATGGTTCGCGGAAGCCAGCGGTACATCAACGGCATCGTCTCCGAGGCCTCGTTCTCGAGCTTCGGTCACGACGTGGCCGCCGAAGGCAACATGCCGATGGCGGTGCTCCACCTCACCATCGTCCCCGCGCTCGCGCTGCTCGGTCAGCGCCGGGAAAACCGAATTTTCCAGAACGTGTCGGTGCCCGACATTCTCAATCAGGTCCTGACGACTGGCTTGTCAGACTATGGCCGGGCCGTTTCGCTCGATTTGCAGAAGGAATACCCAGTTGTTGAATACTGTACACAATACGACGAAACCGACCTCGCCTTCGTGCAGCGCCTCATGGCGCAAGAGGGCATCGTGTCGATCTTCGTGCAGGGCGAGACGGCCGAGGAGCTGAAGCTCATCGACGACGTCAGCAGCTACACGCCGATCTCGACGTATGGCAGCAAGCCGGTGCCGCTGCGCACCTCGGCGAGCCAGTTTCACTCGATCGAGGTCGTCGAGCGTTTCTTGACCGACACCCGGCTGACGCCCACCAGCGCGTCGACCCGGGTCTTCAACTGGACGAACGCGAACCCGCCGACCGACCACAAGGTCGAGAGCAAAGACGCGCACGATCTGAGCCGGGAGCAGTCGGTCGGTGAGGCGCCGGCGTCGCTCCACGACTTCTCCGGTACGCAATACGGCGCCGACAATGGCGCCAACCAGGCGAAGCTCATTCAAGAGACCGCGCTCTCCCGCGGAAAGACGGGCCGTGGCACGGGCATCGTGACCGGCATGACGGTCGGCGGCACCTTCGAGCTCGAAAACGCCATTCGCTCGAACCTCAACCGCGGCTACGTGTTGACCAAGGTGGTGCACCGCGGTCGTGCGGCCGCTGGCGCGGCGTATTTGGGGGTCGTCGGGCGAAAGGTGCCTCCGCTCTGCGAAGAGTGCCCCACCGAAGACAAGTGCAAGAAGGCCGAGAAGTGCGTGTCGGGGTACGAGATCAGCTACTCGAACTCGTTCGAGTGTGTGCACGACGACGTGTTGTACCGGCCCGAGCGGCCTCCGCGCCGGTTCGTGCAAACCGCGCAGACCGCAGTGGTGGTCGGCGTCGACGGTGAGGAGATCACCACCGACGAGCACGGCCGCATCAAGGTGCAGTTCCACTGGGATCGGCTCGGCACCAACAACGAAGAGTCGTCGTGTTGGGTCCGCGTCGCGCAGATGTCGGCGGGCGTGGGCTTCGGGGGCGTGTTCATTCCTCGCCACGGTATGGAGGTGGTCGTCACCTTCCTCGAAGGCAACCCCGACAAGCCGCTGGTGACGGGGTGCGTCTACAACGGCATCAACGTGCCCCCGGTCGAGCTGCCGGCCACGAAGACCCGCAGCGCGATTCGTACGTGGAGCTCGCCCAGCAGCGGCGGCTACAACGAGCTGGCCTTCGAAGACGCCGCCGGCAGCGAAGAGGTGTACCTGCAGGCGCAGAAAGACCTCAACATTCTCGTCAAGAACGACAAGGAAGAGACCGTTCAGGGGCATGAGAGCCGGCAGGTGACGATGACCCGAACGCTCAAGGTCGGCCTCGCTGACACAGTGGCCGTCGGCGCGGCGCAGACCATCGCGGTCGGCCTCGAGCGCACCGTCGCCGTCGGTGGTTTCCACCAGGTGGTCGTTGGGCTCCAGCAGACCACCATGGTCGCGATGAACGACACCTTGACCGTCGGAAAGAACCGCACCGAGTCGGTGACCGGCGACTCCAGCGAAAACGTCGGCGCGACCAAAAGCGTCACGGTCGGCAAAGACCATTCGGTCAGCGTGACGGGCGAAGAGACCATCACCGTCGGCGGGAACCGAAAAGAAGAGGTCACCGGCAACGTCGAATACGTCGTCGGCAAGAAGACGAAAGAGAACTACCGCGACGGCCAGCACGTGATGATCGACGTGCTCAAGGGCGAAAACGGCAGCGACCCGATCTTCGATCAAGAGGTGAACAAGAACGGCATCATCACGACGTTGATCAAGGGCAACGCCACGGTCGACATCGTCGAAGGAAACCACGAGTTCATCATCGAGAAGGGCGATTCGACCGAGGCGATCACCAAAGGCAACAAACAGATCGAGGTCGCCGAGGGCATGGTGACCATCGTCACCAAGAAGAACGCGATCGTCATCGATGCGTCGAAAGACAAGCAGCTTCAATTGGTGTGCGGCGATTCCTCCATCATCTTGAAAAAGGACGGAATCGTGATCAAAGGCAAGAAGATCACCCTCGATGGCGACAACGTCGTCATCAAGGGCAAAACCGGTGTCAACTAGTGGGTGACCGCCATGGCCCGACGAAAAGCAGCTGAGTCCAGCAAGGTCGTTTCACTCCGCCGGCACGACCCGCCGGCCTTGCCAGGCGCGCGGGTGGGGTGGGTGGTGGGCCTCGCCGTCGACGGCAACATCGTGGTCGAGGTGCCGGGGCTCCCCGGCCCACGCATCGCCCGCGCCACCGTCGTGCTCACCCCGGCGCAGCTCGACCCCGAGGCGAGAACCGAGGTGCTGGTGCTGTTCGACCAGGGCGGCGGCCAGCCGGTCATCATCGGCGTGATGCGCAAGCAGCCGTCGAGCGACGCGCCGGCCCGCCCCCGGGTACAGCCATTGACCGCCGACGTCGACGGCAACCGGGTCACGCTCACCGCCGAACACGAAATCGTCTTGAAGTGCGGCGACGCCGAGATCGTGCTCCGCAAGAACGGGCGCATTCTCATTCGCGGCGTTCACGTCGAAACGCGCTCGAAGGGGCTGAACCGCATCAAGGGCGGTGCGGTGCACATCAACTAGCTCTCGCTCTCCCATGGACGTGTCGTGCTCGCCTTGTCAGAAGCCACAGCCAACGATGGTCGCGAACGGGGGCGCATGACGACCCGTCTGCCCATCGAAGCCCCGCCGCCCGAGGCGCTGCTGTGGGACGTGGTCGAAGAGCACTTCGACGAGGTCGAGTTTCTGCTCACCGTGTGCGTCGGCGACTACAACCTGCCCAACGCCAACCGCGAGCAGCTCGAGCGCACCACGGTGGCGCGGTTGGTCGCCCACGTCGACGCGCTCATTCTATCGGGTGACGGGGTCGTCGATCGGCTGGTGCGCCCCGCGCTCGACGAAGCCGAAAGCCCGGAGCGCCTGATGGCGGCCGCGCTGATGTGCTTCGAGCTGCCCGCCGAGGGGTTGATCGTCGAGCTGTTTGGCCGAGTGGCCGACAACCCCGCGCTCGCCGATGCGGTCGTCGAGGCCTCGGCCTGGGCGACCCGGGCGAAGGTCGTCGGCGCGCTCCCCGAGCTCCGGCGTACGTCGGCGCTGCATGCCCTCGTTCTCCGCGTGGTGGCGCGGCTGGGGCTCGAGCCCGGCGCTGAGCTCGAGCCGGGCATTGCCTCGGCTGACCCGGTGGTGAGCGCCGCGGCGCTGGTGGCCGTGCGCTTTTCGCGCGAGCCCGACCGCGAGACGCACCTGGCCTTTGCGGAGGCGAACCTCACCTCGAAGGAGCCCGCGGTGGCACTGGCCGCGCTCGACACCGCGCTGGCGTGGCGTTCAGAGAAGGCGTGGCGCGCGCTGGTGCGCCTCGCCGAGGCCGGAGACAGCGCGGCGTTGGTGCGTCTGGCCGGGCTGGGTACGCAGGCCGATTGTCAGAAGATCATCGCCCACTGCGAGAAGCCCGAGCTCCGCGCCGAGGCACTGCGGGCGCTCGGCTACTCGGGGTGGATCTCCGCCGCCGAGGCGTGTGTTCCCTTCTTCGGCAATGACGACGTGCGCGTCGCGCGTTTGGCCGGAGAGGCGTTCGCCGCCATCACCGGGCTCCCCACCACCGGCGTGTATTGGCGAAAAGCGCCCGAGGTCGTGGAGCCCGACGAAGACGTGCTGCCTCCGCTCGAAGAAGACCTCGCCCGCGACTTGATGCCGAGCGTCGACGAGATGCTCCCCGTGCCCGACCCCGACGTCATCGGCCTGTGGTGGAGCCGGGCGAAGCCGCTGTTCCGCGACGACACCCGCTACCTCATCGGCATCGAGTGCGACGAAGAGACCGCGCGCTGGGCGGTCGCTGAGGGCGCGCCGCTTCGCCGGGTGACCCAGCTCGACGTGTTGTTCGGCATTCGTCTGCAGGGCCGCGGGTGGCTGCCGACGCGGGGCACGCCCGCGCCGCTGCGCCAGTTGGTGGGCGCGCTCCCGTCGAAACGCCCGGTGTCGTTCCAGGCCGGGCTCACGCTGGCCACGTTCAAAGCCGCTCGCCGAGGGCCGAACGAATGATGCTGGTGCTCAACGACACGCCGTTCGCGACGGGCGGAGCGCCGCTCGTCGACAAGAACGGCCTGCAGCACTGGGTGGTGATGATCAAGGCCACATATTCGCTCTTCCCCGACGGGACGACGCAGCTGGCGCCTGAGCAGCTGCCCACCCTGCTCGTCGGAGAGCCGCGCGACCCGGCGTCGGCCGCCTCGAGCCTCCGCTACGAGGCCGACCTGGTGCTCGACAAGCCGCTGGCCGACGTCATCGTCAACGGCTCGGCGTACGCGCCCGGTGGAGCCCCGGCGGCCGAGGTCGCC
>JAEUJT010000067.1 GCA_016793525.1 Archangium sp.
CCCCCGCGGTGCCCCACCCGGCCACGTCTCTCCCCGCGCCCGCCGCCGCGCCCGCGCCCTCCCCCCGCACCGGCACGCTCCGCCGCTTGGGCCAATACGCGCTCGGCGCCAGGGCCACCGAGAAGGCGCAGGAGTTTCAGCGGGGCGAAGGCCTCCTGGGCCAGGCCGCGCTCGACACGGAGATGGTGGTGGTCACCAACCCGCCGGCCTCGTACCTCCAGATTCGCTCCGGCTTGGGTGAGGCGGCGCCGCGCGAGCTGCTCTTCGTGCCGCTGGTGCTGGCCGGCCAGGTGACGGGCGTGCTCGAAATCGCGCTCTTCACGCCGAGCACGCCGCTCCAGCGCCAGCTGCTGTCGTCGGTGCGCGAGAGCCTGGCCATCGCGATGGAGGTGGCGCGCGCGAGAGACGAGACCAAAGTCCTCCTCCGCGAGACGCAGGAGCAGGCGGCGCAGCTGGCGGCGCAAGAAGAAGAGCTGCGCGCCACCAACGAAGAGCTGCAGGCGCAGCAGACAGAGCTGCGGCAGTCGAACGAAGAGCTCGCCCGGCAGACAGAAGAGCTCGAGGCCCAGCGCCGCGCGCTCCAGGCGAACAACACCGAGCTCGACGAAGCCCGCCGCACCTTGGAACAGAAGGCCGCCGAGCTGACGACGGTGAGCGCGTACAAGTCGCAGTTCCTCACCAACATGTCGCATGAGCTGCGCACGCCGCTCAACAGCATGTTGCTGCTGTCGAACCTGCTCTCGGAGAACGACGAGAAGAACCTCACCGAGAAGCAGGTCGAATACAGCAAGACCATCTACTCCGCGGGCCGCGACCTGCTGGCGCTCATCAACCAGGTGCTCGACCTGGCCAAGGTGGAGTCGGGCAAGCAGGTGGTGCGCTTCGAGAAGGTGGCGCTGGCGGCGCTGGTCGACCGCGCGCGGCGGGTGTTCGAGCCGCTGGCGAAAGACAAGAAGCTCGGGTTCAGCGTGCAGCTCGCGCCCGGCCTCCCCGCCGAGCTGGTGACCGACCACCAGCGGGTGGAGCAGGTGCTGACCAACCTCCTCGGCAACGCGCTCAAGTTCACCGAGCACGGGAGCGTGACGCTGCGCATCGACCGACCGCCGCCGGGCGCGAAGTTCCACCGCGCGACGTTGGCCCCTGCGTCGGCCGTTGCCTTCAGCGTCACCGATACCGGGCCCGGCATCGCGCCAGAGAACCAAGAGGCCATCTTCGTGCCCTTCGAGCAGCTCGACGCCGCGCCTGACCGCAAATACGGCGGCACCGGCCTCGGCCTCACCATCGCCAAGGAGCTCGCGGGGCTGCTGGGCGGAGAGCTGACGCTGACCAGCGCGCTGGGGCAGGGCAGCACCTTCACCGTCACCCTCCCCGAGGAGCCGCCGGTCGACACCTCGCCCGAGACGCTGCGCCTCACGCCGTCGAAGGAGAAGGCCGCGCCGCAGCCCGCCACCACCGCGACAGACGACCGCGCCGCGCTGGGGGCCTCAGAGCCGTACCTGCTCATCATCGAAGACGACCTCATCTTCTCGCGGGCCTTCGGCGAGGTCATTCACGACCAGGGGCTGAAATTCATCTCCGCGCCCGACGGCGCGACCGGCCTGGCGCAGGCCAAGGAGCGGCCGCCGAGCGGCGTCATTCTCGACGTGAAGCTGCCCGACATCGACGGCTTTCAGGTGATGGCCGAGCTCCACGCCGACCCGCGCATGGCGCAGGTGCCGGTGCACTTCGTCTCCGCGGTCGACGGCTCGAAGCGTGGGCTGGCGATGGGCGCGGTGGGCTACCTCACCAAGCCGGCCACGCGCCGAGACCTGGCGCGGGTGGTGGAGACGCTGGTGCCCTCGCTCACCGAGGTGCCCATTCGCCTGCTGGTGGTCGAAGACGACGCGGTGGTGGGCAACTCGCTGATGAAGCAGCTCACCGACGAGGGGCTCGAGGCCCGCCGGGTGCGGAGTGCGGGTGAGGCGCTGGCCGCGCTGGCGGAGGAGCGCTACCGCTGCATGGTGCTCGACCTCTCGCTCCCCGACATGGACGGGCTGGAGCTCCTTCAAGCAGTGCGCGAGAAGTGCGGCGCCGAGATGCCGTCGGTGGTCATCTACACCGCGCGCGCGCTGAGCAAGGCCGAGGCGAACCGGCTCGAGGCGTACACCGAGGCCATCGTCCTCAAAGAGGGCTCCTCGTCGGAGCGCCTGATCAACGAGATCCGCCTCTTCGTGCGGCGGTTGAGGGAGGGCCTGCAGCCGCGGCAGCGCGCGCTCGCCCCGGTGCCGCTCGACGTGCGGCTCGAGGGCCACAAGCTGCTCATCGTCGACGACGACATGCGCACCGTCTACGCGCTGTCGGCGACGCTGCGCTCCAAAGGGGCGGTGGTCTACGTGGCCGACACCGGCAAAGCGGGGCTCGAGGCACTCGCGGCGCACGCCGACATCGAGGCGGTGCTGATGGACATCATGATGCCGGAGATGGACGGGTACGAGGCGATGCGCCGAATTCGCGCCCAGCCGCGCTACGCCGCGTTGCCCATCGTCGCGCTCACCGCCAAGGCGATGAAGGGCGACGCCGAGAAGTGCATCGAGGCCGGCGCGAGCGACTACCTGCCCAAGCCCATCGACGCGGAGCGGCTGCTGGCGCTCCTCCACACCCGCCTCTCGGGGAAAGCCAATGGCGCAGCCTGACGACGACGAGCTCGAGGCGCTCGAGGTGCGGCTGTTCTTGGAGGCCGTGCACGAGCGCTACGGCTACGACCTGCGGGAGTACTCCTCGGCCTCGATGATCCGCCGGGTGCACGCGGCGCTGATCCGCTCGGGCGCTCCGAACCTGGCGGCGCTCCAGCACCGGGTGTTGCGCGAGCCGGGCCTCTTCGCCTCGGTGCTCGACGACCTCACGGTGCGGGTGAGCGAGATGTTCCGCGACCCCGAGTTCTTCCTCGCGTTCCGCAAGCAGGTGGTGCCGGTGCTGCATACCTACCCGGTGCTCAAGATCTGGCTCAGCGGCTGCGCCAGCGGCGAAGAGGTCTACAGCACCGCCATCATCCTCATGGAAGAAGGGCTGTACGAGCGCACCCAGCTCTACGCCACCGACCTCAGCCCTCAAGCGCTGGAACAGGCGAAGCAGGGCCTCTACTCGGCGCAGCAGCTGCCGGCCTTCAACACGAACTACCTGCAGAGCGGCGGGCAGTTCAACTTCACCCGCTACTGCACCGCGGCCTACGACGGCGTGGCGATGCACGAGGCGCTGCGCCGCAACGTGCTCTTCTTCCAGCACAACCTCGTCTCCGACCACGTCTTCGGGGAGATGCACGTGGTGTTCTGCCGCAACGTGCTCATCTACTTCGAGCCCGAGCTGCGCCAGCGGGTGATGGGCACCTTCCGCCAGAGCCTGTGCCCCGGCGGCTTCTTGGCCTTGGGCCGCAGCGAGCGGGTGCAGCCGAGCCCCGGGTTCTCGGCCTTCGTGGGCGACCAGCGCATCTTCCGCCTCGAGCGCCAGGAGGGCGCGAAGTGAGCGCCCAGCTCCCGCGGGTGCTGGTGGTCGACGACGTGGAGGCGAACGTCATCGCCTTGGAGGCGCTGCTCGGCCAGCTGCCGTGCCAGGTCGACCGCGCGATGTCGGGCAACGACGCGCTGCGCTGCCTGCTGAAACACGACTACGCGATGATGCTGCTCGACGTGCAGATGCCGGAGATGGACGGCTACGAGGTCGCCACCTTCGCGCGCGCCAACCCGCAGACGAGCGAGGTGCCCATCATCTTCGTCACCGCGATGCACGAGACGATGGAGAACGCGCTCCGTGGGTACGGAGCCGGCGCGGTCGACTTCCTCTTCAAGCCGGTGAACCCGGTGGTGCTGCGCAGCAAGGTGCACGTGTTCCTCGAGCTGTACGTCGGGCGCCGCCGCTTGGCCGAGGAGATTACGGCCCACCAGGCGATGCTCGCCGACCTCGAGGCCTTCAACGCCTCGGTGTCCCACGACCTCCGCGCGCCGCTGCGGCCGCTCGAGGGCTTCAGCCGAGCGCTCCTCGAGGACTACGGCGACAAGCTCGACGCCGACGCCACGCGGTACTTGGAGCGCATCGAGGCCGCCGCGAAGCGCATGGGCCTGCTCATCGAAGACCTGCTCCGGCTCGCCCACCTGGGCCGTGGCGCCGTGCAGCGCGCGCCCTGCGACCTGGCGCCCATCGCCGCCGCGGTGGTGGCCGAGCAGCAGGCGCTGGAGCCCGGCCGCCAGGTTGAGCTCGTGTGCCCGGCGGAGCTGAAGGTCGACGGCGACGGCCCGCTGCTGCGCATCGTGCTGGAGAACCTGCTGCGCAATGCGTGGAAGTTCACCCGCCACGCCGCCGACGCGCGCCTCGAGGTGGGCACGAAGGAGGTCGACGGCCGCACCGCCTACTTCGTGCGCGACAACGGCGCTGGCTTCGACTCGGCCTTCGCGCACCGCCTCTTCCAGCCGTTTCAGCGGCTCCACACCGCCGCGGAGTTCGAGGGCACCGGCATCGGCCTCGCCATCGTGGGCCGCATCATTCGCCGCCACGGCGGGAAGGTGTGGGCGGAGAGCCAGCCTGGCCACGGCGCGACCTTCTTCTTCACCCTCGACGAGCCCCCGGCGCCGCGCTGACGTTGCTTGGTCGAGCCGGTGCGCCGGGCTACAACTCCGCGGATGCGCCGCGGTGCTCGTGACGAAGTGGTGGTGTCGACGCGCCGTGAGCCGGTGTCGCACCTGGTGCGGAGCGCCGATGAACGCCGCGCGCGTCTCTCGCTGCACCTGAAAATTCTCATCGGCTACGTCGTGCTGGCAGCCGCGCTGGTGGCCGTGTTCGCCGTGGGTGAGGCCTGGGCCTGGCCGGTGAAGGTGGCGGCGTCGGCGGTGGTGACGCTGGTGCTGGCGGTGACGCTGCCGGCCATCGTGCTCCAGGTGTCGCGCGTGCGGGTGCTGTCGCAGACCGCGTTGGAGATTTCGCGCGGAGACCTGTCGCGCCGGGTGCAGCTGGGCTGGGCCGGGCTGCGCGACGACATCGACGAGCTGGCCATCGCCATCGCCGACATGCAGGAGAACCTGCGCGAGCTGGTGAGCTCGATTCAGCACACCGCTGAGTCGGTCGCCGATTCGGCCTCGGGGCTGCAGGAGAGCGCGCAGGGCGTCAGCGCGCAGGCGAGTGAGGTGGGCGGCTCCATCAAGCGCATCGCGCAGGGGGCCGAGACGCAGAGCGCGCTGGTGACGCGGGCCTCGCGGGTCATCACCGACATGGCGCAGGCGCTGCAGCGCACGGCGGCGAGCGCTGAAGACACGACGAAGGCCGCGGCGAGCACCTCCTCCTCGGCGGCTGAGGGCAGCGAGGCGGCGCGGTTGGCCGGCGAGAAGGTGCGCAAGGTGTTCAACCGCATCGAGACCGCGAGCCAAGAGGTCTTCAAGTTCGGCGAGAAGACGCAGGAGATCTCGAAAATCGTCGACGTCATCACCCAGGTGGCGCAGCAGACGAACCTCCTCGCGCTCAACGCCACCATCGAGGCCGCGCGCGC
>JAEUJT010000092.1 GCA_016793525.1 Archangium sp.
GCACACCTCAACAACGCATGGTGACCATGACCAACACCGGATGGATCGTCAGCCCGCGGTACGACACGCTCTTCTTCACGGCGAGCTTGGCGGCGCCGCTGCTGCTCTGGGCAGGCTTCTCGGCCGGGTGGCTGACCGGCATCGCCGTGTACGCAATTTTCCAGTTGGCGTTCAACCTGCCCCACAACTTCCAAACGTGGACGCTGTCGGTGCTCGATCACGACGACCGCACGCGCAACGGGCGCACGTACCTCATCGCCGCTGTGGTGACGTTGCTGGTGCTGGGGCTGCCGATGTTGCTGTCACCTGACGGTGTCTACCCGTGGGTGCGCGACGCGCTCATCTACTGGGGGTACTACCACCTGGTCCGTCAGCACTACGGCTTCCAGCGCATGTACGAGCGGAAGATGGGCGGCGTGAGCGCGCGCGAGTCGTGGCTCTACGGCCGATTCCTCGACGTGGTGAGCTACGCGCCGCTGCTGCTGCGCTTTCGCGACCCAGAGTTGATGACGGTGCGCGTGGGCCCCCTCTCGACGTGGATCTGGCACCCAGTGCTGCCGACGCCCGCGGTCGCGGTGGTGGCGAGCATCTACGCGCTGACGCTCCTCGCCGCGCTCGGTCACCACGTGGTGATGGCGGTGCAGCGGAGGCCCGGGTTCGCGCCGCGCGGGCTGCTGTTCCTGTCGGTCGCCGCGTGTTTCGCCATCGCCAACCTGGCCATCGCACCGATCATCGTCGCCATCGCGGTGGTGACGTCGTTTCACAACCTGCAGTACCTGGGGCTGCTGCTCTTTCACAACCGGCAGCGCGCGGCGGCGGGAGCGACGGCGGGCAACCCGGCGGTGAGCTGGCTCTCGAGCGGCAAGGTGGCGCTCTACGTCGCGGCCACCCTGCTCTTCGGGGTGGTCATCTTCGCGCCCCGCGCGCTTTTCCAAAGTGTGCGCATCGCGGAGCTGCCGATCGCCTTCGTGGTGGCGATGCACTACTTCGTCGACGCGCGGCTGTTCCAGTTCAAGAACTACCCGAAGCGGGCTGAATGGCTCGGGCTCACGGCACCGAAGCCGGCTCCCGTCACGAGCTGACCATGACAACCGCGCAGACGGTGGTGCTCCACGCGCTCGGGCAGCTCCAGCGCGTTCCCGCGGCGTTGTCGTTCGCGCGCACCACGCGAAACCCCGAGGCCGCCCAGCGCGCGTACCTGAAGCGGCTGCTCACGCAGAACGCCGACACCGAATACGGCCGGGCGCATGGCTTCTCTGCGTCGATGACGGCGGAGGACTTCGCGCGCCGCGTGCCGCTGATGACGCCCGCTGACTTTCGGCCGCTCGTGAACCGCATGATGAACGGTGAGCAGCGGGTGCTCCTCGCTGACACGCCTCGTTTCTACGCGCGCACCAGCGGGAGCACCGGCGCCCCGACCAACGTGCCCGTCACCGCCACCTACCGCGCGGAGTTCCAACGCACGGTGCAGGTCTCGATGTTCCACATGTACCGGCGCTTCCCCGAGGCGTTTCGCTCACGGGTGCTCTACTTCGCCGGCCAGCGTCGTCAGCTCGTGGCGCCCGACGGCTGCGACGTGGGGACGATGAGCGGGTACAACTTCTCCGAGCTGCCGCCGCCGATCCGCGCGCTCTACGCCTGGCCCGCGGAGCTGTTCGGTGTTGGAGACCTCCGCACCCGCACGTACCTCGCGTTGTGGCTCGCGGTGCAGGGCGACATCTCGCTCATCACCGGCGTGTACCCGGCGCCCATCGTGTTCATGCTGCGGGAGCTGCCTTCGTTGGCGAAAGACCTGGCTCGGGACGCACGCGCGGGGACCTTGCCTGCGTGGTTGGCGCTCTCCCCGGAGCAGCGCGCGTTTTTCAGCGAGCGGCTGCGGCCCGACACCGAAACGGCGAGGCGGTTCGAGCGTGCGGCCGAGGCGCCCGCTGAGCGATGCGCGGTGGAGGCGTTTCCCTCGTTGCGGCTGGTGTACTGCTGGCTGACGGCGACGGCGGGAATTTACGTGCCGGAGCTGAAGCGGCAGCTCCCCGGCGTGGCGGTGCGCGACGCAATTTACTCCGCGTCTGAAGGCTGGGGCTCGATCCCCATCGGTGACGAAGAGACGGGCGGCGCGCTGGCAATCGAGTCGATCTTCTTCGAGTTCATCGAAGAGCAGGCCTACGCCGCCGGGAGCCGCGACACGCGCTTCGCCTGGCAACTCGAAGACGGCAAGCGGTACCTCATCGTGATGAGCGACTCGGCGGGCGTGTACCGCTACCTGCTCGGCGACGTGATGGAGGTCTGCGGCTTTCACAACGCCACACCTCGCGTTCGCTTCGTGCGCAAGTTCGGCGCGGCGTCGAACCTGATCGGCGAGAAGCTGCTCGAAGAACACGT
>JAEUJT010000094.1 GCA_016793525.1 Archangium sp.
GCCGGTTGATGTACACCGTGCGCACGCCCGCGCCGTGAATGACCCCGCCGTCGGAGGCGACGATGCCCCCGTCGACGATGCCACCGTCGACCTCGTCGCCGAGCCGAATCGACTCCCACGAATCGAAGTCTTGAAAGTCGGCCGCTACGGCGATGCTCGACGACGACGTGCCCTCGGGCCCGCACCCGACCAGCACCACCATCGCGACGTACGCCAGCCGCATCACTCCGCCGGCAGCTGGGGAATGCCCATCTTGTCGGCCGCGGCCGTCATGTCGAACGCCAGCGTGCCCGAGGTCATGTCGTCGGCCGCGGTGCGCACCACGGTGAAGAGCGTGCCGAACGGCGTGGCCAGGTCAGCGGCCGACGGGTTGGTGTTGCTCCAGGTGGCCGGCACGGGGGGAATCGCGTCGCCCGGCGTCGCCGCGTATTGGGCGCTCAGCTCGGCGAAGGCCTTGGTGATGCGCGTGTCTTCGTCGGTGGCGCCCTTCGACAGCGCCCACGGGCGAAACGCCTCGTAGGTCTTCTTGCCGCCCTCGAGGTTGGCGCGCATGTCGGCGAGCGTGAACTGGGAGTAGCGCGATTCTTCTTCGCCGGTGGTCGCCTTCTCGACCTTCTCGACCTGTTCCTGCATCGAGCCCAACACGCCGCGGAACGCCGCCGCGGGGTCGAGCGCCAGCGGCTTGAAGTCGGTCGCCATCTGCTTCGTCTCTTTCGCCCAGCGCGCGCACAGCTTCTCCTTGAAGTCGCGCGACTCGGCCTCGGTGTTCGGGAACCGCGCCGCGACGTACTTCGCGCCGAGGCCCTGCTCGAAGTCGATGACCCGCTGCGGGGTCTCGTCGCTCCAGAGAATGCGCTCGATGGCGTGGTTGCCGGTGACGACCTCGTCGTCGAACAGGTCGACGTCGCTCTCGCTCTCGAGGAACCCGTCGTAGCGCTCGTCGATGCTCACATCGATTTCAGGGAACAGCACGGCGATGGCCCCTTCGACCTTCTCGTAGTCGGGGCGCGCCTTCTTCCACGCGGTCTTCATCGCGGTGATGGCGGCGGCGTCGGTGGTGGCGTTCCAGCCGCGGCCAGCGGCGACCGGGGCCGCGTCGCATACGGCCTGCGCGTCGGTGGCGAGCGCGTCGAGGTTCGTTTGAATGAAGGCCTTCACGTCCGTCAGGGCCTGCTGCTCAGGCGGCTGGCCACACGCGGCGGCAATGACGAACACAGACAACAGGAGACGACGAGACATGGGAACAGCTCCTTGAGAGGGACTACAGGGACGAGACGAACTCGAGCAACGCCTCGCGGCTGGTGGCCGGGAGCGCGTCGAACGCGGTGACAGCGGCGTGGGCCTCGGAGTCGGCCGCGCCGTGCAGCCGAATCGCTTCTTCAATGGAGTGGGCGCGCCCGTCGTGCAGGTACGACGGCATGAAGCGCAGGCCCGCGAGCGGCGCGGTGCGGAACTCGGCCGACCGGGCGTCGCCCTCGACCAAGCCGTCGGCGAACGAGGCCCCCAGGTCGTGGAGGAGCAGGTCGGTGAACACCGCCACCTCTTTCCCCTGCAGCGGCTGCACTGGCCAGTCGGCGCGCGTCGGGAGCGAGGGCACGTGGCACACGTCGCAGCCAGCGGAACGAAAGGCCTCTTGGCCGGCCATCGTTGGCGCCGCGCGCGCGGGGATTCGCAAGGTGCGCAGGTAGTCGGCCACCGCGTTGAGCCGCTCGAGGTCGACATCGAGGCCTTCTTTGCCGTCGTCGGCGAGCCCATCGGGGTTCGGCGTCTCCGTCGGCCGGAGTGGGCTGGTCAGCCCCATGTCGCCGAGGAACGCGTCGGCCGCGAAGTCGTCGAGGTGGCCGATGCGCGCCTTGGCTCCGAACCGCCCCAGTACCCGGTCTCCCGTCGCCGACTGGTGGAAGCGCGTATCGGGGTTCGCCGCGCTCGTGTACGTCACCCAGTTGGCTCGGCCCGACACCCCGTCGGTGCGCAGCGCCTGGGCCGCCTCGAGCGCGAGCACCGTCTCGTCGGAGATGGCCTCCATCGCGCCCACCGCCCACACCGCCAACCCCGAGCGCTGCGAGAGGTGAATGCTCGGGTCGTCATCGGGAGGCACCAGCGGCCGCACGCTCGGGCCGGTGGTGCGGCGGCGAACGGTGTGCCCCAGCGGGAGCGCCGGGGCGCCAGGCACCGGCGTCACCCCGTCAGCCGACAGCTGCGCCATTTTCTCCACGAAGCCCGGGCCCCGGCCGCCGCCCGCGTGGCACGCCGCGCACGACTGGCGAATGTAGAGCGGCCCCAGCCCGTCATTCGGGGTGAACGTCAGCTCGAAGGCCTGATCACCCTCGGCGAAGCGGCTCATCCACTCGGCTGACAGCCCGGCCAGCGGGAGGTCGGTCAGATCGTCGGTCACCACCTGGGGCGCCGGTCCGCACGCGGCCGCGAACGCGGCGAGCAGAAGTGGGTTGACAGGGATGATTTTGCGAATCAAACTCATTTGCAGTGCAGGGAGTGATTGCACTTGGAGGCGGTCATGTCAAGCAAGGTGTGTCACTTGGAGACGCTGGCGAACAACGGCGTCGCGCACGTGCAGCGCTGCACCGACTGCGGCGGGGTGACGATTCACATCGGGCCGGTGTCGCTGCGGCTCGATACGGCGGGGCTCGAGGCGCTGAGCTCGGTGCTCGACACCGCGGTGCGGCGCCACCAGTTGCCGGCGGCGACGTCGTTCTCTGAGAGCGCGCCCGTCGGGCAGGCCTGAGGTCTCGAAAGAGGTAGCCGCTCCCTCGGGGCGGTGGGCACAATGCTGCGCATGTGTTTTCTGCGCAGCGGCCTGGCCCTCGTGATCCTCTCTGCGTGTGGCCCCTCCGTAGAGCAGTCAGCCACAGGGCCCGTGGTGACCGAGCTGGCTCCACCCGCTGGCCACCAGCTGTGGAACGGCCGGTGGTCGCCCGACGGCACGAAGATCGCGGTCCACCTCACCGAGCGGGCCACCGACACGGAGTCGATCGCGGTGATGAGCGCCACGGGCTCGAACCTCGCGGTGCTCGCCGATGCGGGCACGTACCTGGCCTCGGCGGCGTGGGCTCCCAACGGCAACACCGTTTATTTCACGAGCAGCACGGGCATCTCCTCGGTACCGGTGACGGGCGGCGCTCCGACGCAGATCAGCCGCGCGTTCGCCGCGTTCGAGCTCGACGTGAGCGGCGACGGCAAGCGGCTGAGCTACACCACCAACGGCTCGTCGAATGTCTCGGTGCTCGAGCTCGCCGACGGCGGCGTGCAGGTGGTGCACAGCGGCACGGCGGCGCGGTTCTCCCCCGACGGCACGCGACTGGCCTTCGTCGAGGGAGATCTCAACAGCGAGCGCTTCTCCCTCTACACCTTCGCCGACAAGTCGGTGGTCGACCTGGGCCCTGCGGGTACGTACCTCGCGAGCGTCAGCTGGTTCGCCGACGGCAAGCGGCTCGCGGTGACCAGCGACAAGACCATCGACGTGGTGACGGTCGACCAGGCTCCGGTGGGGCGCTCGGTGCTGTACGAAGACGGTTTCGCCACCACCGGCGTCGACGTTTCGCCCGACGGCACGAAGATTCTCTTCCGGGTCAACGGGCAGCTCGGGCTCTCGGTCTTGAGCGGGTTCTGAAGTGCTGCCCAGCGCGTTGCGAGCGGTGTTGTTCGACATGGACGGCGTGCTGGTGAAGAGCAACGAGGTGTGGTTCCGCGTCGTCGAGGCGGCGGGCGTTCGCTTCCGGGGCCGTGCCATCACCCGCGCCGAATTCGAGCCGACGTTTGGCCAGGGCACCGCCGCCGACATTCCGTGCTTCGAGCTGGCGTGTACGGTGAAAGAGCTCGACGCCTTCTATGCCGACGAGTTCGTTCGCCACCTCGACGCGGTGTGGGTGAACCCCGATGCCGCGCCGGTGCTGAAGGGCCTGGCCGCCAAAGGCGTGAAGCGCGCGCTGGTGACCAACACCGTGGGGCCGCTGGCGAGGGCGATTCTCCAGCGCGCCGGGGTAGAGACGCTGTTCGACTTTCTCGGCACGGCCGATCTCGTGCCCCGCGCCAAACCGGAGCCCGATGTGGTGCTGCTGGCCTGCCGCTCCATCGGCGTCGAGCCGAGCGAGTCAGTGATGGTGGGCGACACGCGCTTCGATCGCCAGGCGGCCCACGCGGCGGGGGCTCGCTTCGCTGGCTACGGCGGCATCGTCGGCGACGTGACCTTGGCGTCACTCACCGAGCTCCTGTCGCTGGCGTGAATGTCAGGCAGTCGTGGTACGCCGACAGGCGCCGCCATGACCACCCCCGAGCCGCGCCGCGCAGCGATTCTGTTCATTCTGTTCACGGTGCTGCTCGACGTGCTGGCGCTGGGGCTCATCATCCCCGTGTTGCCTCAGCTGATCCTCGACTTTCGAGGCGGAGACACGTCGGAGGCCGCCGCCACGGTCGGCGTGTTCGGCACGGTCTGGGCGCTGATGCAGTTTGCCTTCTCGTCGATGCAGGGCTCGCTCGCCGACCGCTTCGGGCGCCGACCGGTGATTCTGCTCTCTAACTTGGGCCTGGGGCTCGACTACCTGTTGATGGCGCTCGCGCCGTCGCTGGGCTGGCTGCTGGTGGGGCGCATCGTCTCCGGCATCACCGCCGCGAGCTTCTCCACCGCGGGCGCGTACATCGCTGACGTCACGCCGCCCGAGAAGCGGGCTGCGGCCTTCGGCAAAATCGGCGCCGCGTTTGGCGTGGGCTTCATCGTCGGGCCGGCCATCGGCGGCCTCCTGGGCGGCTTCGATCCGCGCATGCCGTTCTGGTTCGCGGCGGTGCTGAGCCTGGCCAACTTCGCCTACGGCTTCTTCGTGCTGCCAGAATCGCTGCCCCCCGAGCGCCGTACGCCCTTCTCGTGGGCCAAGGCCAACCCCATCGGCTCGCTTCAGCTGCTGCGCTCACGCCCGGGCTTGATGGGCCTGGTGTCGGTCGCGTTTTTTTACCACGTGGCGCACTCCGTCTACCCGTCGGTCTTCGTGCTCTACGCCAAGCACCGGTACGGGTGGGGCGAGCGCGGCGTCGGCCTGACGTTGGCGGTGGCGGGCGTGTGCTCTGCGGTGGTGCAGGGCGGCTTGGTGGGCGTGCTGGTGAAGCGCCTCGGCGAGCGCCGCGCGATGTTGCTCGGGTTGGCGAGCGGCGTGGTGGGCATGGCGGCCTACGGCTGGGCTCCGACGGGGCCGCTCTTCTTCGTCGGCATTCCCATCATCGCGCTGTGGGGCATCACCAACCCGTCGGTGCAAGCGCTGCTCACGCCCCGGGTCGGGCCGACCGAACAGGGCAAGCTGCAGGGGGCCCTGTCGGGGGTGATGAGCATCGCCGGCATCATCGGGCCGCTCCTTTTCTCGCACACCTTCGCGTATTTCCTCGCGCCTGACGCTCCGATGAGCCTGCCGGGCGCGCCGTTCTTCTTGGCGTCGTTTTTCCTCGGGGTGTCGTTCATCGTGGCGTGGTTGGTGACGCGGGGAATGGCCGGGGCGGTGCTGCCGGTGGCCGCGCGCGACGCGACGGTGTCTCCGCCCGCGCACGGGTGATGAGGTCGCTCGACGCGCCATGACGCCAACGTGGCATGCCTCGGCGGCGTTGGGTCGGTGAGGGCCCGGTCACACGTGGTGCTCCGAGCGCTCCGGAGTGGTGGCGAGGGCGCGGTGGGGCGCCTGTACCGAGAGCGGCACGTGTCGCCGCGCGGGTGTCATGCCCGCCGGAGAGGACGGGTGGTTGCCTCATGGAATCGACGGTCAGCCGGCG
>JAEUJT010000142.1 GCA_016793525.1 Archangium sp.
AAAGGGCCCGAGCCGTCGACGTCGACCTGCACGGCCTCGGCGGTGACGGCCGTGAGGGTGCCTAGGAAGTTTTTGCGCGGCGGCTCGCCCAGCGGACCGAAGGTCTTGAGGCGCACCTTCTGGCCAATGACCCGCTCGTAGTGCGCGGGCTTCTTCAGCGGGCGGTTGATGCCCGGGCTGGAGACCTCGAGGCTGTACTCGTGGGGAATGAAGTCTTCGACGTCGAGCGCGGGGTTGAGCACCTGGCTCGCGAGGCTGCACTCGTCGACGCCGACGGTGGCGCCGGGCTTGTCGATGAACAGGCGGAGCACCCAGCCGGAGCCGGGTTCTTTGGTGAACTCGACCTCGAGGAGCTCGAGCCCTTCTGCCGCAAAGAGGGCATCTGCGAGCGCGCGCGTGCGATCTTCGATGAGCTGGCGGTTCTTGGCTTCGGCCATGGCGGGGGGTTGCCTCTACGCCAACCGAGGACGCGGTGTAAACATGCCGTATGACGACCAGTTCCCTGATGGCGGCAGTCCAAATGACCAGCGGCGCCGACAAGGCCGCCAACCTCGACGCGGCGGAGCGCCTGGTGCGGAAGGCCGCGAAATTGGGAGCGAATTTCGTCGGGCTCCCCGAAAACTTCGGGTGGATGGGGCCTGAACCGGAGCGTGCGGGGTCGGCCGAGGCGCTCGACGGGCCGACGTTGACGCGAATGGCCGAGCTGGCGAAGGACCTGCGGATCACACTCTTGGCGGGGTCGGTGCTCGAATCAGGCGCCCCGGGAGGGCGGCTGTTCAACACCAGCGCGCTCTTCGGCCCCGACGGGGCGCGGCTCGGCGTGTACCGGAAGATTCACCTCTTCGACGTGCAGGTGGGCGACGGGCAGACGTACCGGGAGTCTGCGGCGGTCGCTCCGGGGACCGAGGTGGTGGTGGCCGACGCGCCGGTGGGCAGGGTGGGGCTGTCGGTGTGTTATGATCTGCGGTTCCCAGAATTGTACAGACGTCACGCCGACGCGGGCGCCGTGCTGCTGACGGTGCCCGCGGCGTTCACGCTGATGACGGGGAAAGATCACTGGGAGGTGCTCCTCCGCGCCCGCGCGATCGAGAACCAGGCCTACGTCGTCGCTCCAGCGCAGCAGGGGAAACACCCGAAAGACCGCCAGACCTGGGGCCACGCGATGGTGATCGACCCGTGGGGGCTGGTGACGGCGCGGGCGTCGGAAGGTGAAGGCGTGGCCATCGCCCCGTTCGATGGGGACTTGCTGGCCCGCGTTCGGAGCACCCTCCCCGCTTTGCAGCACCGACAATTGAAATAGCCTGTATCAAACAGGACTCAGTGCTTACCGCGGCAGCAGAAAGCAACTGGTGGTGCCGTGGGCGAGTACTGTGCCCGCCGTGTCGGCCAACCTGCCCTCGGCGGTCATCAGTCGATTCCCTCGGTGAACGACGCGGCCTTCGGCCGTTACCGGGCCGGTCTTCACGGTGATGCCACGCACCAGGTGAACCGACAGCTCGACCGTCGTGTACCCGGTCTTTTCGTCCAACGTCGACATCACCGCCGCGCCCATGCACGAGTCCAACAAGGTGCACACGACACCGCCGTGCACCGCGCCCATGGGGTTGTACCAGTGCTCTCCCGGGGTGCCGGAGAAGCGCACCGTGCCGTCGTCAGCGAACACCAGGTCGATGCCCAGCGTCGCCTGCAGCGGAGCGGGCGGAACCGCTCCGTCGATGATGGCGCGGAGGAACGCCAGGCCAGTGCGGCCCTCGGCGCCGCGAGTGGTCTCGGCCGGATCATTCCACTGAATGACCCGGCTGCGATCGCCGCTCACTGAATCGAAATCACCGTCGACGCCGAGACCGGGGGCGAGATGGGCTGCGGCGCGGTGGCCAAGTCGAGCAGCGTGGCGGTCACGGTGATGTTCGAGCCGGTGCACGTGCTCGGCAGCGTGTATTCGACGGTGCCGTTGTTGGTCATCGTCTCGGTGCGCAGCGTCGCCGCGGTACAGCCCGCCACCGGGACGCCGTTGGACGTGAAGGCCAGGCCGAGCTGGGCCTCGGCGCCCGTACCGGTGCCGATCTTGATGAACGTCACCTTCATCGTCACCTTCGAGCCCGCGGTCACGGTCATCGGGTTTGCCGCCGGGGTAACGAACGCGATCTTGGGCCGCGAAGCGTTCACGAAGGTGAACGCGGTCAGGAACTCGGTGAAGCGATCGAAGTTGGTGCTGTTGAGCTCGAACAGCCCGTTGAACGTCACATCGGCCGAGGCGAAGTTGGCGGCGTCGGTCTTCAGCCGGAACATCTCGGTCACCATCGCCGAGCGCCCGCCGCTCAGCACGCCGCGGGTGAAGACGCGGTCGGCCAGCGCCCCCGGCGGCTTCGGCAGCGTGAAGCCCTGCGCCGCCTTGGTGGGGTCGATGTACACGTCCCACAGGTGCTCGGTGGCGTCGGTGAACGTCACCCGCATCACCTGCACGGTCGACACGTTCGGCGCGGTGCCGAAGGTGAAGGTGCGCGGCGCGAGCGAGCCCTGCAGAACGTCGAGGAAGTTGAAGCGCGCCGTTTCGGGGTACGGGAGGAACGTCTGGCCCGCGAAGTTCACCGGCGTGGTGCCGCTCGGGTCGAACAGCAGCTTGTTGCCCGGGAGCCGCGCGAGGAGCGACGACGCGCCGATGGGCGCCGAGGCGTCGTTGACGCTGTCAGACGAGAGGGCTCCGAAGACGATGGCGTACTGCGAGCCTTCGATTCCATGGTGCGTCGGGGCCATGCGCACCTGCACCTGGCCCACCGGCAGCCCGGCCTGCGCATCGACCTTGGTGTCGCGCGGGCTGGTGTTGATGGCGGCGCCCAACCCGAGCGGCACCACGCCCCGTCCGAGCACGTTGGCTCCGGAGAGCACGATGACCCCGTCGGCGTAGTTGCCACGGAAGCGCGGCAGGTCGGGCAGCGTCGCGGCGTACGAGAAGCTGAGCGGCACGGCGTTGCTGCCAGCGCCAGGCGCGAAGCTCAGGTCTTGCGCGGTGAACGACGAGGTGTCGCTGAAGTCGTACTTCGCGGTGGCGTTGTCGTACGCCGAGGCCTTCAGCGTGAACTGCACGTCGCGCACGATGGTGGAGTTGAAGCGCTTGAAGAGGGGAATGACCTTCGACAGCAGCGTCGTGTAGTCGATGCTGTTGAGGCCCAGCGCGATCTGCTCGAGCGGCAGCTCGTTGAGCGGCACGTCGCCCGACAATGCCCAGGCGGTGCGGGTGCCGCAGCGGCCCGCGGTGATCTGCGCTTCGTCGGCGACGCCGTTGGCGAGGCAGGTGCCGGCGAGGCCGAGGGCGGAGACGTTGGCCTTCACCGGTGAGTCGGCGAACGCGAGGTACACGCCGGCGGGGAGCGGCACGTTCATGCGGTCGATGGCGTCGCCGATCTTCACCCGGGTGAGCGCGGTGGGCCCGAGCAGCTGGGGAATCGACAGCGTGGTGAGACCGCCGGCGAGCGACATGCTGGCGATGCCGGCGTGCACGTTGCCGGTGCTGGGGACTCCGGTGAACACGCCTTTGTACCCGCCGAAGTTGTCGGGCGTGTTGCGGCGCAGGAAGATCGCGAGAAAGTCTTTGTCGGCGGTGGCGCTCGAGTAGTTCGCGATGGTCACGTAGCCAAACTCCGCGTGAAAGGCAGAGATCGAATACGCGCCGTTCGGCTGACCGGTCAGCGCCGCGTAGCCCCGCGCATCGCTCTTCACGGTCGGGCCTCCGGTCTGCTGCACCACCGTGCCGTCAGGCAGCGACAACATCACATCGACGTTCGCCACCGGCCGGCCCGAGAGCTCATCGAGGGTCATCACGCCCACGCCCGACGACGGGGGCGCGACCACGATCGCCTTCGCCGTGCACGTCGCGCCGCCCACGGTCACCGAGACCGCGGCGACCGCCGACGTGCCTGGGGTGGCCGACGCCGCGGTGAATTCAGCCGTCAACCCGGTGCCGCTGCCGGTGAAGGGGCTGCCCGCCGGAGCGGACCAGGTGCCTCCGGCCTTGACGATGATGGGCTGGTTGGTCGCCGTCCACGTCGAGAGGGTGAAGGTGCGCTTGGCGCCGGGCTTCAGCACCACGAAGTCGGGGACGACGGTGCACTTCGTGGCCTCGGTCGCTGCGGGAGCGGGAACACACGCGCCGTTGCGGCACACCTGGCTGCCACAGTCGTCGTCGGCGGAGCAGAGCGCCGCGGTGCACCGCCCGTCGTCGCACTGGCACCCCAGGCCGCCCGCACAGAAATCGAGCGCGTAGGCGCCGCGGGCTCCAGCGGAGCAATCGTCTTTCGAGCGGCACGCGGGCTCGCAGGTGCCGGTGTTGGGGCTGCACGCGAAGAGGCGGCTGTCGGGGCAGTCATCGGCGGTCACGCAGGCAGTGCCGCCGCCGCCGTCTTTGGAGCCGCCATCA
>JAEUJT010000147.1 GCA_016793525.1 Archangium sp.
GTGACGTCAGAGCCTTCCGGTGCGGAGGTGTTCCTCGACCGTGAAGACCTCGGCGCGCGGGGCAAGACGCCGCTCACGCTGGCCGTGTCTCCGGGGAACCACACGCTCCTCGCGCGCGCCAGTGGCTACCGCACCGCTTCGGCCCGCATCACCACCGCCCGGGGCAGGGAAGTGAAGCAGCGCCTCACACTGGAGCGTGTCGTCGGGCGCGTGGCCTTCACCGGCACTCCGGAGGGCGCCGTCATTCGCGAGTCTCCCGATGGTCCAGTGCTCGGGCGCCTCCCCGCCACGGTCGCGGTCGCCCCGGGCCAGCGGCTCTTCGTGGTGCAGGCCGATGGGCATCTCCCGCAGCAGGTGTTGCTCGACGTGCTGCCAGAAGGGACGTCGAAGGCCCGGGTCACGCTGGCGGAGAAACCGAACCGCAGCGGGAAGCTCATCGTCACCGCCAACCGCGACAAGGCGATCGTTCGCGTCGACGGCCGAGACGAAGGCTTCACGCCCACGGTGGTGGCGCTCGCGCCCGGCCGGCACACGCTCGAGGTCACCACCGACGAGGTGACGCCCTTCGTGCAAGACATCGACATCGCCGACGACGCCGAGCTGCGCATCGCCGCGGAGCTGCGTTTCTCTCCACCTCCGGTGCAGGCCGCCTCGAAGACCGCGGTGAGCGTCGACCAGGCGCCGGCGTCGGTGACCGTCATCTCCCGCGAGGAGATTCTGAGCTTCGGCTACCAGACGCTGCCCGAGGCGCTGCGCGCGATTCACGGCTTCTATTTCACCGACGATCGCATCTACACGTACATCGGGCTGCGCGGCTTCTCCCCGGCCGGAGACCTCAACACCCGCATCCTCATTCTCTACGACGGGCACCCCATCAACGACGTGTGGGCGGGGCAGGGGTACTCGGCGCGCGATTTCGATGTCGACTTGAACGAGGTCGATCGCATCGAAGTCGTTCGCGGCCCCGCGTCGATTCTCTTCGGCACCGGCGCGTTTTTCGGCGTCATCAACGTGGTCCCTCGCGCGCGCGTGCACTCCGGCCGCAACGTGGAGGGCGTGGTCGGCGCCGGCGGCGTCGGAGGCGTCAAAGCGCGCGCGACAGGTAGCTTCGGCTCTGAGGGCCGGTCCATTCTTCTCTCCGGCGCGGCCTTCACCGCGTCAGGCGCGGAGCTGACCGACCTTGGCTCGCTCGGCACGGTGCGCGGGCTCGACGAGGAGCGGGCGTTCGGCGGCTCGGTGCGCGGGCAGCTCGGCGGCTTCACCCTCGTGGGCAAGCTCAACCACCGCGTCAAACAGATTCCCACCGTGCCGCTGGGCGCCGACGTGGGCGTGGCCGGCACGCAGTACACCGACCTGCGAGGCTTTGCGGAGCTCCGCTACGAGCACGCCTGGTCGCGCGTCACCTTGCTCGGGCGCGTGGCCTACGACGCGTCTCGCTACGAGGGCATCTACGCGCGCAACTCGCTGCTCGGCGCAGCGTTCTCCATCGACGGCGGCGGCGGCGACTGGCTCAACGCCGAGCTGCGCGCCTTCGTCACCCTGTGGGAAGGCCACCGGCTGATGTTCTCCCTCGAGACCTCGGGCCAGTTCATCACCCAGCGGCTGGTCGACGTGGCCCAGTCGTCGCTCAACCAGCGCGTGCTGCTCAGCGGCACCGCGTTGGACGAGTGGCACCTCACCTCGTGGCTTTTCATTCAGGGCGGCCTGCGCTTCGACAAGTACTTCGACCTCACCGACATCGCGCTCTCGCCGCGGCTGGCGGTGGTGCTGCGGCCGTATTCGAGCGGCGTCACCAAACTTGTCGCCGGCCAAGCCTTTCGCGCGCCCAACCTCTACGAGCTGTTCTTCAACGACGGGCTGCAGACCCAACGCGCCGCCGCCGGCACGCTGCGGCCCGAGGTCATCACCACCTTCGAGCTCGAGCACGCGCACCACTTTTCGCCCGAGCTGAGCGTCAGCGCCGGCGGCTACTACAACCTCATCGACCGCCTGGTGACGCTGCAGCAGGAGTCGCTCCCGGTGCCCGACTGCGGCGGCGCTGACCCGGTGCAGTGTTACGTCTACCGCAACACGACGGCACAGCTGACCGCGGTCGGCGGGCAAGTGGAGCTGCGCTGGCAACCTGGCCGCTTCACCCTCATCGACGCGCAATATTCGGTGGTGTTCTTGAGCGCTCCAGGCCT
>JAEUJT010000154.1 GCA_016793525.1 Archangium sp.
CCACACCGCCGGCCTGGAGAGACACGAGCTGGCCTCGACGCGACTCGGTCGGCGTCAACGAATGCTCAGTGAAAAACGCCCGCGCAGCCAGCTCGACCAACTCGACGCCAACCACCTGATGACCGAGGGCGGCGAGGTACGCCAGGTCCTCCGACTTGCCGCAGAGGGGCACGAGCACGCGCTGCGTGTGACCGAGCTCAGCGTGGTGCCGGGCGAGCCAGGCGTTCGGCTTCCCCTCGTGAAAGCCGATTCGACCTTCGTTCCACCGGGTGACCCAGAACACCTCGTTCATACCCGCCCCTTACCGCACGCCACCTCGCCACAACACGCCGCTTCGCCACAGCGTCGGCACCCATTTCGTGGCCCCTGGGAGCGGCATGGCCGTTGCTCATCTGGCCCCCATGACGTCGGGAATTCATCTCGACCTTGCTGAGGAGCACACCATGAGCAACTCCAACCAGACCAATCACGCTGAAGGCATCGCCGAAGAGATCGGCGGCAAGTTGAAGAAGACGGCCGGCAAGGTCATCGGCAATGAGCAGATGGAAGCCGAAGGCCGCGCCAAGGAGCTGAAAGGCCAGGCCCGCCAGGAAGTCGCCAAGGGCGCCGAGCGTGCCAAGGGCAAGGTCGAAGAGGTGATCGGCGCAGTGAAGAACCGCGTGGGCGCCGTCATCGACAACGAGCAGATGCAAGCCGAAGGCAAGGCCAAGGAGCTCAAGGGCCAGGCCCGCCAGGCGATCAACAAGTCTCGGTAGCGCCTTTACAGCGCGCTCGTACCGACGGTACGGGGACTCATGAACTTTCGCGGCAAGTGGGTCCTCGTCACCGGTGCGTCGTCGGGCTTGGGGCTGGCGATGGCCAAGCAGCTCGCGTTGGAGCACGGAGCGAATCTGCTCATCTCGGCGAGGCGCGGCGATCGCCTCGAGGCGCTGCGGAGCGAGCTGACGGAGAAGGCCAAGGTCGAGGTCGTTCCCCTGGTGGGAGACATGGCCAAGGCCACCGATGTCGAGCGCGTGCTGGCCCAAGCCACGGAGGGACGGCAGATCTACGCCGCCATTCTCAACGCCGGCGTCACCCACCTTGGCCACCACCACGAGCTGACCTGGCCCGCCTTCCTCGACCTGTTGCAGATCAACGTCACCGCCAACGTGCGCATGGCGTCTGAGCTGGTGTCGCACATGAAGGCCCACAAGCTCGGGGGCGGGCTGATGATCGTCTCCTCGATGGCCGGGGTGATGCCGGTGCCCTACCAATCGGCCTACTCGGGCACCAAGGCGTTCTTGAACGCATTCGGCACCGGCCTGGCGCACGAGCTTCGGGGCGAGCCGTTGAGCGTCACCGTCTTCGCGCCGGGCGGCATCGCGACGGAGATGACGTCGACCAACGACGGCTTCAGCACGCTCACCAAGTGGTTGGCGCCGGTCGACACCGTGGCTCGCGCCGGCATCGCCGCGATGAGGGCGCGAGAAGAGCTCGCCATTCCCGGCTTTCTCAACCAGCTCGGCAACTTCGCCTTTCGTTTCACCACCCGCCGCTTCGCCGTGGGCCAGCTCGCCTCGACGTACCGCAAGGCGCTGGCTGCCTCGGCCGCCGCGCGCCGTCCGTAACCCGTCCGCAGGACAAAAAAAAGAAGGGCCTCTGTGAAGAGGCCCTTCTTGGAATCAACTTGGACTGTGGTGGAGCCAAGCGGGATCGAACCGCTGACCTCCTGAATGCCATTCAGGCGCTCTCCCAGCTGAGCTATGACCCCGTATTCGCGCTGTTTCTGCGGCCGACGCGACTAGCGCTTTTTCGCGGCGTTTGCCAACGGTTTCGACGCACCGCTCTTCTTTTCTTGCGCGCGCTGAGCGATTTCAGCGCCTTCGGCCAGCAGGGCATCGACCGAAGCGTTCTGGGCCTGGAGTTTCTCAGTGACCAGCTCCAACGCCTTGCGCACCGTGCTCACGTTCGGAGGGAGCTTGAGCCGGCCCTTGGAGACCTCGGCCCAAACCGCCTCACCGAGCGCGTGGTAGGCGCGGTCGAGGTCTTTCACCAGCACGTTGCTCTGCACCTTGGCCTGCGCCAGCGACGCGGCGTGCTCGACTTGCTCTCGGAGCACCGCCAGCTGGGCCTGCGCTTCGCCCCACGCCTCTTGGATCTGCGCGACCGCATCCTTCGGATCAGCCATGCGCGCGACGGTATCACCGCTTCTTCAGGCGGGCACCGAAGAAGCCCCCTCCGGAGATCTCGTCGGGCCACACGCGCAGTGCCGGGCCGTCGGCGGTGAAGTCACCGTGACGTGACAAAAACGCGTCGACCACCGCCTCATCTTCAGCGCGCAGGAGCGAACACGTGCCGTAGACGATGACGGCTCCAGACCGGAGCTGCGCGGCGACCGCGTCGAGGATCTCGCTCTGCGTCTTGGCGAACTTCGCGACCTCGTCGGCGGTGAGGGTCCACTTGTGGTCGGGCTCGCGCGCCAGGGTGCCGGTACCGCTGCACGGCGCGTCGACGAGCACCACGTCGGCCAGATCGATTCTCGGCAGCGTCGGGAAGCTCACGTGGTTCATGCGGAGCGCCGACGTGCGCTGCTTCGCCTCGGCGAGGCGCTTGGGCTTCGCGTCCCAGGCGTAGACGCGCCCTCGATCTCCTACGGCGTCGGCCAGCACGAGCGTCTTGCCCCCTGCCCCAGCGCAGTAGTCGACGACCACCTGCCCCGGAGACACCTGGCAATAGGCGGCGAGCAGCTGGCTGCCCAAGTCCATCACTTGGAGCTGGCCGTTCTTCATGAACCGCGAATCGAAGATGGCGCGCTTGCCGTCGGTGACGCGCAGGGCGTCGGGGAGCTCCGAGCAGGCCTCGACGGCGAACCCGGAGGCGTTGACCTCGGCCAGCAGCGCGTCTCGCTTCCCCGGAGGGCGCGCGCGCAAGGTGAGCACCGGCTCCCGGTTGAGCCCCTCGAGCACGGCGTCGATGCGATCGGGCGGAGCGGCGGCGGCGATGGCCTCGGCCAGCCACATCGGGAACGAGTGCTTCGACGCGGCGAGCTCGACCGGTGTGGTGCCGAACGGAGGTGGCTCGTCGGCCTCAAGCGCCTTGGCGATCACCGCGTCGGGAATGGAGCGCGGGCGAATCGGCCCCGGGAGGCCGACCTCTTTCAGCACCTTCTCCACCGGCACCTTCGCGAAGTGCCGGCGCCACAACGCATAGCGGAGCACCGCGCGATCTTCCGGCAGCTGCAGCTTGGCCGTGGAGTGGCCAGCCGCTTTCGCTGCGGTGTCGAGTCGGCGGAGGTGGCGCGACAGCTCGCGCACCGTGAAAGCGACGAAGCGGCGCTCGTTGCCACCCAACTTGGGCGAGGCGTCGAGCTCGCGGCTGATCGCCAGCCGCAGCGGCTCGCCCTTGGAGACCTCGACGTGGGCTTTCAGCGCCGAGCCGATCGCGGCCCGAGTGGCTTTCGCGTCGCTCATGCCAGGTGCAAATGCCCACCGGCGCCCTCGAGCTGCGCCAGCCGCCGGTGGAGGCGCACCAACTCGGCCTCTTCGGCTCGCAGCGCGGCCAACGACTCCGTGCCGTAGCGCTCTTCAAACTCGCTGAGCGACTCCAGCTTGGGCAGCTCTCGAACTGCGCGCGCGTGGCGCTCTTTTTCGGCGTCGGTGGTGGGCGGCGTGGCGAGCTTCTCCTTGAGCGCCATCACCGTCGATCTCCGCCCGCAGAAGTCGGCCACCGCGGCGCGGAGCTGCTGCTGGCTCAAGATGTCGAGGCCGCTCTCCGCCAGCCCCCTGCCGTGAGCGAAGGCCACCCTGCCCGCCCAGTCACCGCCTCCAGGAGCGGAGAGCTCGTTCACCAGCGTGCGTTGGTAGGTCATGAAAGCGCGCACCCGCTCCGGGGTGATGGTGATGCTGGCGAGCTTCAGCGTCCTCACGTCTGACATGCGGCCAAGGTACTCGCTCGTCACCCGCGCGCAAACGACATCACGGCTTCGACATGGTGGGTCTGGGGGAAGAGGTCGAACACGCGCAGCGACTCGGGGCGGAAACCAGCGGCGGCGAGGCGCTTGGCGTCACGCGCGAGGGACGTGGGGTCACACGCCACGTACACCACCCGCTCCACCAGCAGCCGGCTCGCCCAGTCAGCAATGGGTGGGCACCCGGCGCGCGGCGGGTCGACGAAGAGCCGATCGAAGCGCTTCGACTCGCGCATCAGGCCCTTCATCGCGGCCTCGGCGTCGATCTGCATCAGGCGCACGTTGGAGAAACGACGGGCTCCGCGTTGAGCGAGCGCGACCGAGACCGGAGACGACTCCACCGCGAGCACCTCGGCCGCACGCGCCGCGAGGGGAAAGGTGAAGTTGCCGTTGCCCGAATAGAGCTCGAGCACTGTGTGCTTCTTCTCCACCTCGAGCACGTCGACCGCGTGGGCCACGAGCTGCCGGTTGAGCGCCTGGTGGGCCTGGGTGAAAGCATCGGGCCTCAGGAACACGCCTTCCTCTTCCAGCGCAGCGGCGCCCATCACCTCGGAGTGGGCGTTCGCGTCGGGCGGGACGATGATCGCCGACGCCAGGAGCCGCTCGTCGACGAGCTTCTGCAGGCTCTCCCGCAGCTTGGGCCGCGGCGCGCTAGTCGTGTGTACCGACACAGCCAAACGGGCATCGCTCTCGAGAATTCGCACCTCTTCGATGTCTTTCAGCGAGGTGCCCAAGGCCGAGGCAAGCAGCGACGGCAGCGACTGCGCGGGAGGCGTCAGCGCCGGGCAAGAAGACACGGGAACACGCAGGTGACTCCTCCGGCCGAAGAAGCCCAGCTCGCGGCCCACGGGGTGCAACGTGGCGCGCCGCCGCACTCCGAGACCTGGCTGACCTCCAACGGCGGGCAGGAGCGTATAGCCCTCGGAGGCGATTCCCCCTGCGTGGGCGAGCGTGGAGACGACCATCGCCTCTTTGAAGCGCAGCTGAGCGGCTTCATCCACCGCCAGCCAGTCGCAGCCACCACAGGTCGACGCCAACGCACACGGAGGCTCACGGCGTGCGGGGTGGGGCTCGACGAGCTCCACCACGGCTCCGCGCTGTACCTTGCCGGGCGTGACCTCGACGACGACTGTCTCTTCGGGGAACGCGCCTTCGACGAACACCGCGCGGCCGTCATGGGAGGCAACACCCTCACCGCTGTTGGCCAGGCGATCGATGCGCACGGTGGCGCGCGCTGGTGCTGCGGGCTTCGTCACTTCTTGGAGCGAGGTTTGGCGTCTTCTTCATCGCCCGGCAGCTCTTTGCGCAGCTTCTCGACGAAGCGCTCGAGGCGAGACAGCTTGTCGGCGTCGACGTCGATGAACTCGATGCCCATGCCGGCGACCTGCTCCGACGACGGATCATACGGGTGCGAGCGAATGACGCGGCCGCTGAGATCGAAGGGGAACGCGGCGTCGGGGAGCGAGATGATCAACCGAACAATGCTGCCGGCGGCGAGGGGGTTTCGGGTGTTGATGAAGATGCCACCCTTGCTGATATTGACCCCCCAGTCGGTGATGAACCCGTCGACGGTGCGGTACGCGACCAGCAGCTCGTGCTGGAGCCGTTCGGACTTGCGGTTCGACGATCCCGACGCTTGCTCGACCATAGGTCCCGAGACCATACGTCAAAGCGCGCGGAGATGGTCGCCCACGTGCATCGCCTGCACCCGCTCGTAGTCGTCGCGCGAAACCGGCCCGTACGCGAAGTGCGGAGCAAAGGTGCCGGTGTGGGCACGAAACGCCGCGATGGCAGCCTCCAGCCGGGCGCGGCCCTCCGCGACCGTGAGCGTTTTCCCGAGCTCCGAAGCGCCGGGAATCGGAGCCGCTACATCGTGCGACATGGCGCCTTGGCGGAGGAACTTCTTCAGCACCATCGGCCCGATGACAGCGCGAACCAGCCACGCCCGCGGCTTCGGGTACCCGGTGCGCGCGAAGTCGATGCTCTGGGCGCAGTGGGCGAGCGACCAGCCGAGGCCCGGCGTCTCGGGGAGCTTCGCCACCGCCGCCAGCACCTCGTCGAACGACGTGAGCCGCACCTTCACACCACCATGGTGCGCACGTCGGGCGCGATCTTCAGCTTCGGCTCGGTGAGCTTCTGCACAGAGTCAACGGTCTCTCCCGGAGCGAGCTCGCGCAGCACCAGGCCGTCGGGGGTGATGTCGATCCACGCGAGGTCGGTGCAGATCGCCTGCACGCAGCGCTTGGCGGTGAGGGGCAGCGCGCACTGCTTCAAGATCTTCGGCGTGTTGTCCTTGGTGGCGTGCTCCATGGCGACGATGACGCGCTTGGCTCCGACCGCGAGATCCATCGCGCCGCCCATGCCCTTCACCATCTTGCCGGGGATCATCCAGTTCGCGAGGTCGCCGAATTCGCTGACCTCCATCGCGCCCAGCACCGCCAGGTCGATGTGCCCACCGCGGATCATCGCGAAGCTCGCCGCCGAGTCGAAGTACGCCGCGCCGGGGAGCGCCGTGACGGTCTCCTTGCCGGCGTTGATGAGGTCGGGATCTTCCTGCCCCTCCACGGGGTACGGGCCGGTGCCGAGCATGCCGTTTTCAGACTGCAGCACCACCTCGACGCC
>JAEUJT010000178.1 GCA_016793525.1 Archangium sp.
AGATCGAGGCGTTGCTCGTCGACCCGTACACGCTCGACAAGTCGGGCGTGGTGAAGCGCCGCGGCGCCTAAGTCGAAGCCCAGCGCTCGGCGAGCCACCGCATCACCCGGGCCTCGGCCCAGAACGTGGGGCGCGTGACGGAGCCTCCGACGTACCCGGCGTGGCCTCCATGTCGCGTTCGCAGCACGTGGAGCGCGGAGTTTTTCTCCACGTCGGCCGGCAGCAGCCGCGCGGGCGCGAGCGCGTCGTCTTCGGCGGAGAGCAGCAACGTCGGCACGCGAATGTTCTTCAGCTGCCCGGCGGTGGAAGCATCGGCGTAGTACGCCTCGGCGGATCCGAAGCCGAAGACCTTGGCCGTCGCGCGATCGTCGAAGTCGCGAATGGTGCGGGCGCGACGAATCGCCTCGGCGTCGAGCTGCCCGGGAAACCGCGCGGCCTTCGCCAAGGCCTTCTGCTTCAAGCTCGGGAGGAAGTGCCGCTGGTACACGGGCGCCCACCCACGGCCGGAGTCGATCCACTCGACGCACGACTGCAGGTGGTAGGGCGTGCTGATGGTCGCGGCGGCCTCGACGTCGAGCGCGTGTTTCGCCAGCGCGTTGAGCAGCACGCTGCCACCGAGCGAAACGCCCACCGCGTACCGAGGTGTGGGCAGCTGGGCCACCAGCCACGTCACGTCTCGGGTGTCGCCAGACGAATACGACGCGAGCAACCGGTTCGGCTCTCCGGAGCACGAGCGGAAATTCAGCGCCCACGCGTTCCAGCGACGCGCGACGAGATCGCGCACCAGCTCGACGATGGTGTGCGACGACGAGGAGCCCTCGAGCCCGTGGAGCAGCAGCACCGTCGGCGCGCCCCGGTCTCCGGTCAGCACATCGACGTCGACGAAGTCTCCGTCGGGCGTGTCGAGCCGCCGGCGCTCGAGCTGAGGCGGCGGCGGGTGCGGCCACAGCGCGCGAAAGAACGTCTGCGCGTGGCCGTGGGTGATCAGCGGCGCCGGGCTGAAGTCGTCGGTGAGCGTGGGCATGCCGGAGCACGCCGAACGTGGCCTACGGCGCGGTGAAGAGGCAACGGGTATTGGGCACGATGATGTCGGCCAACACGTACAGGTAGTACTGCTTGCCCGAGGTCAGGGCCGGCGGAGAGCCCGCGACCGGCAGCCGCTGCGACGTGCCTTCAGGGACGACGCCGTACTTCACCTCGCCGCTCTTCACGGGAGTGCCATTGAGGTACGGCACGTCGATGCGCCAGAGGGTGCCCTGGGGCAAGTCGAAGTTCGGCGGCACCGTGGGGGAGTCGGACTCCGCCTCCATCACGTACACGTAGCGGGCGGGGCCTTGGCGCCAGGTGATGGTGCCATCAGCGGCGACACCTTCGCCGTTGTCGCAGGCGCTCGGCCGAAAGAAGCGCTGATCGTCGAGTGGACCCGCGCCGTACACCTGCCCGACGAAATCGGCCTTCGTCAAGCCACGGTGCGCGAGCTCGTTCTCGAAGAAGCGCACCATGCGCGCGGAGTCCGTGGTGACAAAGATCGAATCGTTCGGGCGCTCATTCGTCGCGCGAGAGAAGCCGTTGTTCTGCTCCTTCGGGTACGTGCCGAAGCCGACGGTGTTGATCCACCCCGCGCCCATCGCCAAACCACGGTCGTAGAACGAATTCGCGAAGTTCGGCCCGGACTCGATGAACCAGTTCGCGGCGCCATCAGGTGCGGCGGTGGAGTGACAACACACACACGCGGTGGCGCGAATCTCGCGTTTCACCCAGTCGAGTTCGGCGGCGTAGGCGGGGTCTTGGAGACGTGCGTCTTCGACCGTCGAGTTCATCGCGGGAGGCGCGCCGTAGTACGGCCGCTGGGTGCGCACGCGATCGCAGCTCGCGTAGTCTTCAAAGTGCCGGCCCGGCTCGGTGGCGCCGGAGATCATCTCCCACGTGCACACCTGCCCATTGGCGCTCAGCCCTGGCGGCTCGCCAGCTTTGGGGTCGACGCAGGTCAACACCGGTTGTTGGAACACGGGCAGCGTCGACGGCGCATCGTCGTCAGAGATGCCGCCGCAGATCGGCGACGGGTCGAACACGCCGCCGCCGAAAAATTCGCACCCACGTTTCATCGACGCGCACTTGGTGGCGTCGTCTCCGGGGAAGGTGATGCGGGTAAAAATGCCCTTCGCCTTGTCGTTGGTGAGAACGCAGTAGCCGAGGTTGCGCGTGATGTTGCACGCCTCTCCCAACACCACGGTTTGCCGCTGATCTTTGCAGTCTCTGGTCGCGGTCTCGTCGGTCCATTCGCCGACGTAGTCGCGACATTCTTGCAGCTTGCTGAAGCCGTTTACGTAGGTGCAGCTGCCGACGATTTTCTCGGGGAGCGTCGGCACGGGTCCTCCGCCCCCGCAGGCAGAGACGACAGCGAACACGGAGAGGCGCAGAAAAGGCTTAAGATTCATGGAGATGCCTTCATTCGACATGGTGCTTGTCTCTACGGCCGAGCTCGTAACGTGTGACGGTCCGACGGGCGATTCTGCTGAAAAAATGCTCGGGGTCATCCCGCGGGGGGCGGTGGGCATCGCCGGGGGGCGCATCGCCTGGGTCGGCCCCGAAGCCGCCCTCCCCGACGGCGCCATCGGGCCCCAGACCGTTCGCCTCGACGCGCAGGGGGGCCTGGTGGGGCCCGGGTTCGTCGATTGCCACACCCACCTGGTGTTCGCCGGAGAACGCTCCGCCGAGTTCGAGCAGCGCTGCCAAGGGAAGACGTATCTGGAGGTCGCCGCGGCCGGTGGCGGCATCGTTCGCACCGTCGACGCCACCCGCGCCGCGACGGAAGACGAGCTGGTGACCCTGGCCCTCCCGCGGCTGAAGCGGCTGCTGGCGCATGGCGTCACCTCGGCGGAGGTGAAGAGCGGCTACGGCCTCGACGTCGAGACGGAGCTCAAGATGCTGCGCGTGGTGCGAACGCTCAGTTCCGCGCAGCCGGTGACCCTGCACGCGACCGTCCTCGGCCTCCACGCGGTGCCACGGGGAATGACGCGCGAGGCATACGTCACATCGTGCCTCGAGGATCTCTTGCCTCGAGTGGCAGCGGAGGGCCTGGCCAGCACCTGCGACGCCTTCGTGGAGCAATCGGCCTTCACGCCTGACGATGCGCGGCGGCTGGCGGTGCGGGCGAAGAGCCTCGGGCTCCGGCTTCGGCTGCACGTCGATCAGCTCACCTCAGGAGCAGGGGCGGAGCTGGCGGCAGAGCTCGGGGCGGCGACTGCAGATCACCTCGAGCAGGTCTCTCCTGCGGGCGTCGCGGCGCTGGCCAAGGCCGGTGTGGTAGCCGTGTTGGCACCGACCTCCACCTTGTTCGCTCGCGTGAAACCGTACGCGCCGGGCCGGGCGCTGCGTGACGCGGGCGTCCCCGTCGCGCTGTGCACCAACTGCAACCCGGGCTCGTCGATGTCGGAGAACGTGGCGCTGGCGCTCGGCCTGGCCTGCGTCGAGAACGGTCTCACTCCGGCCGAGGCGTACCTGGGCTTCACCCGCTTCGGCGCACAGGCGCTCGGAGACGCCACCGCGGGTCGAATCGCCGTCGGAGGCCCCGCCGATCTCGTGGTCTTCGACGCGCCCAGCGTGCGCGCCCTGCCCTACCACTTCGGAATCAATTCTGTTCGCACGGTACTGAAAGCGGGCCTCCCCGTTTCAACAGGCACCAGCGCGCGCCCCTGAAGTGCCGTACGATTTGGTCTGCATGTGCCGACTGTTCGCCGTTCTCTCGGAGTCTCCGGTCGCCGTCGACCGCGCTTTTGACGCGCTCAAGCGCCAGGCCGTCGAGCACAAAGACGGCTGGGGCATCGCCCGCTTCGATGACGGCGAGCCGACCGTCGAGGTCAACACCGTCGCCGCGCACGCCTGCACCCGCTTCGCCGAGCTCGGGTCGAGTCTCACCACGCGCAGCTTGCTGACCCACATTCGGCTCGCGTCGGTCGGCGCCGTCACGCCCGCCAACGCGCACCCATTCACTGCCGATGGTTTGGCCTTCATGCACAACGGCACGCTGCGACACTTCGCCGATCACCGCGCGAAGTTCGACGAGCTGTTGGCGCCGGGGGTTCGCGCGCGGCTGCGGGGAGAGACAGACTCCGAGCGCTGCTTCGCCCTCTTTCTCACCACGCTCGGCGCCACGCCACAGACCGTGTCATTGCCACAGATGATGTCCGCCCTGGCGACCGTGGTGCGCACAGCCGAGAAGCTCTGCGACGATCCAGCCGATGCGACCAAGTCGTCGATGAACTTCATGGTGAGCAACGGCCGGTGGCTGGTGGCGACGCGGAGGGGCCGAACGCTTTTTCACACCCACTGGCGCGGCGCGCGGTACCTGGCGAGCGAGCCACTGTGGCCTGACTCCCCATGGCACGAGGTCACCGACGACACGATGGTGGTCGTCGAGCCCGATCTCACGCTGCGCGAAGTGCAGCTGCGCGACGTTTCGCCGCTACCCCGGTAGCCACGCGTGGAGCAACCGCTCCGACACGGCGCCGGTCGCGTCGGCGCGGAACAGCCGCTCGGTCTCCGACACCGCGCTCGCGGTCACCACCAGCGCGTCGCTCGGAGTCGCTGATGCAACGCGGTCGACCCACTCCACCAACATCGCCGCCGCGTCGTCGATCAACTCGAAGTAGCCGATGCTGAAGAGATCGGCCTCCGTCGCGAGCCGATAGAGGTCGAGGTGGTGCAGCGTCACCCTGCCTTTGTACGTCTGCACCAGCGAATACGTGGGGCTCGAGACGTCGTCGAGCGGCACGCCGGCACCTGAAGCCACGCCGCGGCTGAACGCGGTCTTCCCTGCGCCGAGCTGGCCGATGAGCCCGACGAAATGCCCGGGACGGAGGAGCGCACCGAGCCGCACGCCGAGCTCGAAGGTCTGCGCCTCGGTCGTCGAGTGGTACTCGCGCCTCATGGCGGCGCCCCGCCCCAGGAGACGGCCTCCGGCTGCACTGCGATGCACTCCCGTTGCCGGCTCGCGAATGGAGCGGCCGCCCTCGGTTGGCTCGCGCGCGTCATCGATTCCACCGGCGCCAGACGGCCCCAAGCTGCTCAGCGACGTCAGACGCGACGAGCCCTCGCTGCCCGTACAGGAGCGCCGCGAGATCGCCCGCCAGCCCGTGTGCATACGCCGCCACCAGCGCCGCGTCGTCGGGGGCAAGCCCTTGCGCGAGGAGCGCGCCGCAGAGGCCTGCGAGCACATCGCCCGTTCCACCCGTGGCCAGGCCGGCGTTCCCCGTCGGGTTGACGAAACACGCGCCGCTCGGCGACGCGATGACCGTGCGAGCGCCCTTCAGGACCAGGGTCACGCTGTGCTCGTCTGCGAAGGCGCGGGCGACGGCGAGTCGATCGGCATTCACCGCGGCCGCCGTGGAGCGCGTGAGTCGGGCCATCTCTCCCGGGTGCGGCGTCAACACGAGCGGGCCCTTCGCGCGCCGCAGCATGTCGGGCGACGCAGCGACCACGTTGAGCGCGTCGGCATCGAGCACGCAGGGCAGCTCGAGCGAGGCCAGCAGCTCACCGAGAACGTGCACCGCGTCGGGCCCGCGCTCCATGCCCGGCCCGATGACGAGCGCGTCTTTCCCCTGTGCCGCGGCGCGAATCGCGTCGATGTCACCTCGCGCCAGCGCTCCCGCGGAACGAAGGGCGTGGCCCATCACCTCGGGTGAATGCGCCATGGCTGCCGCGAGCGCGTCACCCGACGTCGCGATGGTGACCAGCCCAGCGCCCCCACGGAGCGCGCCACGCGCAGCCAGCGCCGCGGCTCCGGTTTTGCCGAGGCTCCCTGCGATCAACAACACGTGACCAGCGGAGCCCTTGTGCGCGTCAGCGGCACGAGGAGGGATACGCGCCAGGGCGTCGGCCTCGTCCACCAGCCACGTCTCCGGAGGCAGAAGAACGGCCATCGCACTCGTGGGAAGCCCGATGTCCTGCAGGTCGATTCGCCCGCAGCGTTCCACCGCGGGATGTGTGGCGTGGGCGCGCTTGAGCACGCCGAACGCCGCCGTCACGTCGGCAGAGACACACGGCGTGAAGCACCGCCCATCGTCGGCGCTTACGCCCGAGGGTACGTCAGCGGCCACCACCACCGCGCCAGCCGCTCGAAGCGCCGCGATTCGCGCGATGGCCGCAGCCTGCGCACCCTCGGGAGCCCGAGACAGCCCCGTTCCGAAGATCGCGTCGATCACCACGTCGCCGGCTCGAGCCTCGAAGGTCCCGGGCCCCATCGACACGCCGGCACCTGAAGCCAACGCCGCCTGTCGTGCTGGCTCGCCCTTCAGCGCCTCCCGCGGCGTCGTCAACTCGACCTGCACCGAGTGTCCGCCGGCCCGGAGCACACGCGCCGCGACGAAGCCGTCACCGCCATTGTTGCCGGGGCCGCAGAACACGACAAACCGACCACCGGGGCGCGAGGCTGAAACGGCCACGCGAGCGAGCGCGGCGCCGGCGTTCTGCATCAGCGTCGAGGTCGACGTGCCGAGCCGCTCGGACTCGGTCTCCACGGCGCGCATTTCGCTCGCCGTGACCAGCCGGTTCACGCCGGCTCCATCCGCTCGAGCATCTCGCGCACCGCGCGTTCGAAGCCCACCAGCACCGCCCGCGCGACGATGGCGTGGCCGATGTTCAGCTCGTCGATCTCGGGGATGCGCGCGACGGGGCCGACGTTGTCGTAGTTCAACCCGTGACCCGCCGCGCAGCCGAGCCCGAGCTTGGCGGCCGCCTTGGCGGCGTCGAGAATTCGCCCGAGCTCGCGCTGCCGGTCTTTGTCGGTGCGCGCCTCGCAGTACCGGCCGGTGTGCAGCTCGACGCGATCGGCGCTGATCCGGTGAGACGCCTTCACCTGATCCAAGTCGGGGTCGATGAACAGCGAGACGATGATGTCGCCGTCTTTCAGCGTCTTCACCACCCGGCCGATGGCGTCTTTCTGCGAGTTGACGTCGAGGCCGCCCTCGGTGGTCAGCTCTTCACGGCGCTCTGGCACGAGCGTGACCATGTCGGGCTTGTACTCGTACGCGAGCTTCACCATGTCTTGGGTCGCGGCCATCTCCAGGTTGAGCAGCGTCTGCGTCGTCTCGCGCAGCACCTTGAGATCTCGCTCTTGAATGTGCCGGCGATCTTCGCGCAGGTGAATGGTGATCTGCCGCGCGCCGGCGAGCTCGGCGAACGCGGCCGCGGTGACGGGGTCGGGGTACGACGACTTGCGCGCTTGGCGCAGCGTCGCGACGTGGTCGACATTGACTCCGAGGCGTTGGCGCACCGTCACTCCTCCGACTTCTTCTTGCGCACGATCTCTCCCGTCAACGCGGCCTGCGAGGCGATGAGCGGTGTGAGCAGCTGCGCGTCACTCGACGACGGCAAAAACGTCACCGGCGCGCCAGACTCGATCAGCTTCTGGGTCTCGAGCAGCTCGTACATCGTCTCCATCACCTCGGGGTCTTCGCTGATCTTCTGCAGCGCCTTGCCGACGATGAGCGGGCGCTGGGCGGCGGCGCGGGCGAACTCTGCGGCGGCCTGGCGGTCGGCGCTCGACTTGATGATGTTCACCTGGTTGTTGCCGTCTTGGCGAATCGCGCTCGTCACCTGCCGGAGCCGGTTCACGACCTTCTCCTCGATCTGGCGGATCATCGCCTGATCGCGGAAGTGCACCTTGCGAATGTAGACGCTGCCCAGCTGGTAACCCCACTCGGTGCTGCGCGGGCTGACCTCGTTGCGCACCGCCTGGCTCATCACGTGCCGGGTCTCGAGCATGTCGGCGAGCTTCATGTTCGACAGCGTACGCACCGCCGCGTTCGACACGTTCGCCTGCAAGCTGCCGCGCGGGTCGGCGTTCTTGAACAGGAACGAGGCGGAGTCGCTGACCCACATCTCGTACCAGATGCCGATGCCCATCGGAGCGCCCTCCTCCGAGTTCACCGGCTGGCTGCGCAGGTACTGCTGATCGAGCCGCAGATCGACCGTGTACACCTTGCCGAAGAGGGGGATCAGCATCGCCTTCAGGCCAAACTTCGCCCAGAGGAAGTGCAGGCCCGGCTCGTCGATGGTGCCGAGCACCTCACCGAAGAGCGTGAAGACCATCGCCTTGCGCTCCTCGACGACGGTGTACGCGCCGAACGCGCGCGCGAGCGACATGGCGATTGGCGCGCCGATGAGGAACACGAAGAAGCCGATGACGACCGAGATGATGAAGCTCACTTGCGCACCTCCACGAAAGCCTCCCGGGCATGGCCGAAGAGCGAGAGCTTCACGTTGCGCAAGTACGCGCGCAGAACGCCCGAGCCCCCGTTCTTTTTGATCTCGCTCAGCTGGCCGGCCATCTGCAGCAGCGGCTCGACCTCGGCCTGCGCGTTGAGCGACTCGATCTCCACCGCGCGGCGCGACTGCACGATCTTCTGATCGGCCGACGCCTGCGCCAGCGACACCTCGGACCCGACCTGGTTGTGGGCGGTGTTGATCGCCGCCAGCGCGCTCTCGACCTCGTGCGGCGGGTCGATGCCGGTGATCAACGACGCGTCGAGCACGATGCCGTAGCGCGCGGGCGACGACGCGCAGTCGCGGTCCATCTGCTCGTTGAGCAGCCGCAGGTTCTTGCGCAGGTCGTTGATCGAGATGCCCTCGGTGCCTTTCAGATCCGTCGCCGAGGTGATGCGATCGGTCGCGACCGGCTGCTCCGCCGCGTGCACGTCGGGCGCCTCGAACGACGCGATCTTCTGGCGCAGCACCGAAACGAAATAGGCGAGCACGTGCACCAGCGGCCGCTTCACGCCGAACACATACGCGTACAGGTTCTGCTCCGACACGCGAAAGCGGAGCTGCCCCACGAGCCCGATGTTGAGCTGATCTTTCGTCACCGCCTCGAGCATCGTGCCGCCGCGGTTGGCGTTCGGATCTTCGGGGTCGAACGCGAGGTTCACCGTCTCGGTGGCGACCGACACTTTGTACACGCGCTCCCACGGCCACTTGAAATACGGGCCGCCGGGCGGAATCACCTGGAGTTGCGGGTAGCGGTAGCGCTCACGCTCGTCGGGGCGGAGTGACTCCGCCATGGGGTTGTCGAGCGTGCTGGTCTGCAGCCGCTGCGCGCGCCCGAACGAGGTCTTCACCGCGCGTTCGTTCTGGTTGACCGTGAAGAACCCGAAGATCAGGTACCGCAGCGTGAACCAGCCAAGGCCTCCGAACAGCAGCCCGGCCAGCGACAGACGAAACCCTTCTTCCATGAGATCGGCCCCTTTGCGGTGTGAAGCGGGGCGGACGCTACCGTCAGTGCCGAGTCAAGAACAGGCGCATCGCCTCGCGACCGAGCCACGGCGCGCGAATGCGCCACTTCGGCTCGTTGACGATCACCGCCGCCACGGCGACGCGCGGGGCCACCTTCGGCGCGAAGCCCACGAACCAGGTGTAGTCGCGGAACGGCCGCTTGTCGGCGAGCGAGCCCGTCTTCCCAACCGCGCCCGGTACCCGCCACCCGCGCTCCGAGAAGATGCGCCGCGCGGTTCCCGAGGTGACTGTCATCTCCAACATGTCGGTGAGCTGGGCAGCGATCTCAGGCGTCATCACCCGCTCCGCGGGCGCACGGTCGGAGGCGAAGAGCACCGGCTGACGCCACAGGCCGCCCGTCGCCGCCACCGCCGCCAGCGCTGCGCCGTGGAGCGGAGACAAATACACGTCGCCGAACCCCGCCCCGGCGAGCGCGAGCGAATAGGTGTCGTCGGGAATCGACGCCAGCGACGGCTCCGCCGGCACGGGGAACGGCATCGGCCGGTTGAAGCCCAGCGCCCGGGCCACCGATTTCAGCCGCAGCGGGTCGAGGTAGCGCGAGGTGAGCTTGGCGAAGGCCACGTTCGCGCTGTGGCCCATGGCGTCGGTGAGCGAGAGGCAGCGGCCGTCGGCGTTGGTATCGTCGAGCAGCGAGGGGCCCACTCTCCGCTTGCCCCCGTGGAAACACACCGTTTCGTCCGCCGAGACGCCCGCCTCGAGCAGCGCCGCTGCGGTGACGATCTTGAAGATGCTCGCCGCCGGGTAGACCGCTTTGGTGCACAACCCGCGCAGCTCCGGGCGAGCCTCGGAGTGCTCTGCCATGGCCAGCACCCGCCCCGTCGCCGGCTCGAGCGCCACCACCGCCGCGTACGGCGTTTGGTAGGTGCGGAGGATCTCGG
>JAEUJT010000259.1 GCA_016793525.1 Archangium sp.
ATGCCGTCGTCGCCGATGGTGTCTTCCATCTCGAAGCGAGCCTCGAGCGCCTCGGCGATGTCGTCGAAGTCTTGGTCTCGCAGCGCCTCGGCTTCCGGAGCGACCGGGTCGAACGGCATCGCGTCGCCACCCGACGGAGCACCCGGCACCTCGACCAGCAGGTCGGCCTGCAGCGCCTCGGCCCGCTGCGCGAAGACGGCGGCGCGTTCTTCATCGCCCAGCCCTTCACGCACCAATCGCGCGAGGCGGCGGTACACCAACATCTTCTGCAAGGGCTCCACGGTGGCCGTGGCGGCGAACTCCAGCACCCACACCGCTTCGTCGAGCGTGCGCCGTTGAATGAGCCGGTCGGCCAACATCAGCCACGCGGCGGCGTTGGAGGGCGCTCGGCGAACGAGCTCTCGCAGCTCGGCCAGCGCTTCGTCGGCGCGTGAGGTGGCCTCGAGCACCGCCACCAGCTCGAGCCGGAGCTCGTCGACAGAAGGGGTTCGCTCGAGCTGCGCGCGCACCAGCGCTTCGAGCGTGGCCCAGTCATTCGTTTCGCGGGCCAACGCGCGGAGCCGACGAGACGCCTCCTCGTCGTCGGGCTGTGACTCGAGCACTCCCCGCCACGCCTCACTCGACAACGTCGCATCGCGGAGTGCCCCATCGGCCAACCGCCCGAGCCGGCGCATGGCCTCGCTCCGCTGAGGGCCCACCGGCGCGGCGCGCGCCACCTTCTCGAAGGCCCGAGCGGGCGCCACGTCGCCCTGCACCGCCGCGAGCTCCGCCAGGCCTGCGTGGGCCGGGAGCCACGAGGGGAGCACCGTCAGCGCCCGTTTGAAGTCGGCTCGCGCCGCCGCGTAGGCGCCCTCCACCAACGACGCCCCGGCACGCTCGACGTAGTGCTGCGCGCGCTCCTCGGACGTGCCTTCGGCGTTTTCGTCGTCGGGAATGTGCGTGGTGTGGGTAGCGTCGCTGGAGAGCGCGGCGAGCTGCGCGCGGATCTCGGCGGCTCCGACGTGGTCGTGCAGCTGCGTGTCGAGGAGGTCGGCGAGCTTGGTGGCCCACAGCTGCTGCTCGCGCACGTTCTCCGAGCGGGTCCAGGCGTCGCGGTAGGCCAGCGCCAATTCGGCCCACGCGCCCCGGCTGCGGCAGTGCGTTTCGAGGCGCTGCATCGCGGCGCTACTGGGTGCTTCGTCGACCGCGGCCGCCAACACCGCCGCAACTTCTGGGGAACGCGTCGCTCCGTCGACCGCCGACGCCACCGCGAAGAGCGCGTCTTGGGCCTGGGGGCTGGTCACCGCCGGCATGGCCTCCACCGTGGCCGCGCGCTCGGGCGACTCGGTATCGAAGACCGGAACGTCAGGGTCGGTCACGCGCCGTGACGCGGTGTCGCCGTGCGCGCCGTGGAGCTCTTTCAGCACCGCCTTCGTGCGCTCGAGCGCGCCGAGGCGTTCTCCCAACCGGGTGACGACGGAGCCAGCCAACCCGATGGCCCGAGTCGACGCGCGCGACACGTACAGGTTTCGCACCTCGAGCAGCCGCAGCAGAAATGCGCGCTCCACCGTGCCGGCGCGTTCGGCGTACTCCGCGGCCTGGGCGTAGCGGAGGGCCGCGCGCGCCGGGTTGTGCAGCCGCTCGCCCCAGACTCGGGCTCTCCGGAGTGCCGCGCGGGAGGCGGTGGCGAAGGCCCCTCGGCGCAGGGCGTCTTTCACCTCGCGCTCGAGAGAGCGGTCGAGCTCGCTCCACCGCTCGTCGCGAGCCAGCAGCGCGTTCAGCACGGCGCGGGCGCGGCGATCATCGGGCCATTCGGCCAACGCGCGCTCCAGCGTGGCGCGGGCACCGTCGACGTCTCCGGCCTTTCGCCGCGTGCGTGCGAGCGCGCGCAGCACCGCCAACCGCGTCTCGCCGTCGAGGCCATCGAGGCGCGGCTCGAGCCAGGTCAACATCGCGCCGACGCGCTTCGCCACCACCGCCGCCCGGCCCAGCGTGGTCACCACCGGGCCGCTGAGGGCCATGTGTTTCGCCGCGTGCTGCAGCTCAGCCCAGGCCGCCGAGCCCTGGCCGTCGCGCACCAACTTCGAGATACGGGCGCGCTGGGCGTCGAAAGCTCGCTGCGGGGCCGGCATGGGGAGCGCGAGTGTACGGTTGACGGAGGGCCTCGTCATGCGTCACGACACGCGCGAATGACGCCAGCCGTCAGCGTGGTGCTGCCTTGCCGCGACGCCGCCTCCACCGTCGAGCGCGCCGTGGAGAGCCTCCGCGCACAGACGTTCACCGACTTCGAGGTGCTGGCCATCGACGACCGGTCGACCGACGGCACGGGCGACGTGCTGCGGCGGCTGGCGGAGCGAGAGCCGCGAATTCGAGTGCTGGAGACCTCCGCGGACGCGTGTGGCCTGGTGCACGCGTTGAACCTCGGGCTCGCGCACAGCCGCGCTCCAGTGCTGGCCCGAATGGATGCCGATGACGAGAGCCTCCCTCGCCGCTTCGAGGCCAGCGTGGAGGCGCTTCGGGACCGCCGGCTCACTGGGGTGGGCACCGGCGTCGACATCTGCCGCGACGACCGCCCCCCGAGCCCAAACCTGATGCGGTACGGCGCGTGGCTCAGCTCGCTCACCACGCCAGAAAAGCTGTTCAACGACCGCTTCGTGGAGTCTCCGCTCTGCCACCCCTCGGTGATGCTGCGCACCGAGGCCCTCCGCTCGATTGGCGGCTGGCGCGACGCGGGCGTGCCGGAGGACTGGGAGCTCTGGCTGCGGCTCCTCGAGTCGGGCCATCGCCTCACCTGCCTGCCCGAGGTGCTGCACCGCTGGTACGACGCCGACGTTCGGCTCACGCGAACGCACCCACGCTACCGGCCAGAGGCCCACCTCACGCTCAAGGCTGACACGTTGGCCAAGCGCTTCGAGGGGACCTCCGTCTCGCTCTGGGGCGCGGGCGACATCGGCGTGGGCCTGGCGCGGGCCTTGGCAGCGCGTGGAATCTCCGTGACGCGACTCATCGATCTCAACCCGCGGAAAATCGGCCAGCGCATCCACGGCGCGCGCGTCGTGCTGCCGGAAGACCTGGGGCCTCCGGGTGGAGAACATCTCCTCTCAGCCGTCGGAGCGAAGGGCGCCCGCGCCGAGATTCGGGCGTACCTGGAGTCGCGCGGCTGGAGCGAAGGCCTGCACTTCACCTGCGTCGCATGACACGCCGCGGCACGACGCCACGGCTTTCTCCTTGCCCGGAACCACTCGAATTCGTTAGCGGTGCGCCTCATGCGCGCCCTCCCCGTTCTGGTAGCTCTCGTAGCGTCAACCGCGTTCGGCCAGATGCTGTTCGACCAGGGCCCGCCGAAGCACCGGCTCGTGCACCGCAACACCTTCGCCGCCCGCTACAACGCGCTGGGGCTCTTCTACGACGGGCGCTTCATGTACCGGCTGCGCCTGTTCGAGTCGGAGAGCACGCTGCTGCGCGACAACTTCATCGGCGTCGGGCTGAACCCGATGTTGAGCCCGGCCTTCGGTCGCATCGGGCCGTATGTGGAGTTCCAACCGCTGAGCGCGCTGGGCTTCTGGGCGAGCTACCTGCTGTCTCAGTACGTCGGCACGTTCAGCCTGGGGCAGTCTTTCCCCTCGGCGCGGTCCGAATATTCAGACGCGCGCATCTCCGAGTTGGCGCGGCTGCCGGCGGGTGACCCGGGCCGCAACTACCTCGCGGGCGGCACGGAGCTGCACGTGGGCATGGATTTTCAGGTGAAGTTCGACCAGTACTTGCTGCGCACGCGCACGCGCTTCATCTATTCGAGCTACGCGCTCCGCGCCGGCGACACGGTGCTCTACGACCAGACCTACGACATCACCATGCCCAACCAGGGGTGGACCGCGGCGAACGACCTCGACCTGCTGTGGCAGAGCTTGAATCTGAAGATCATCGCGGGCCTTCGCTACTCGCTGGCCACCGCCTTCTACGACGCGCGGCACTTCCAACCCGGCGAGGAGCAGGTGAACGACAACTTCAACCACCGCCTCGGGCCCTTCCTCGCGTACACGTTCAAGATCAAAGACGGCGCGACCTGGAACTCGCCCACCGTGTTCCTGCTCATCCAGTGGTACGCGAAACACCGCTACCGCTCGGGCCAGGTGACCTCGGCAGCGCTGCCGATGATCGGCGCTGGGTTCCAGATCTCCGGCGACTTCCTCGACATCAAGAAGAAGCAGTAGCGGCGCGAATGTCGGCGGGCAGCGGCGCCTCGTAGCGCTGGCCATCGATTCGCAACTCCGCGGCGTGCAGCAAACACCTCGGCCCCGGAGGCCCCTCGTAGAGCTTGTCTCCCGCGATGGGGAACCCGAGCGCGGCCAGGTGCGCGCGGAGCTGGTGGGTGCGCCCCGTCTCGGGCTCGAGCGACACCAGCGCCCACGTGGGCCCGGAGGCCTCGCAGCTGTACGTGGTCATCGCGGGAATTCCGTTCGCCTGCTTCGACGCGCGCCAACGACCGGGGCGTGAAGGGTCTTTCGACAGCGGCCAGTCGATGGACCCGGAGCCGATGCCGGGGGCGGTCACCGCGACGTACCGCTTCGCGACTTTGCCTTCGCGAAACTGCTCCGCCAGGTGTGAAGTCGCGTACGACGTCTTGCCGAAAAGCACGACGCCGGTGGTCTCGCGATCGAGCCGGTGCACCAGGCCCGCGCCGAAGCCGAGGTACGCCGAGACGTGGTCGACCAGGCCCTTCTCTCCGCCCGGAGTCGCCTGCGAAGGAATGCCCGCGGGCTTGTTCACCACCACCACCCGCTCGTTTTCGAAGATGACCTGAAACGCGCGCGGCGCGGAGACCTCGCTCGCCACCTCGCGGCCCTTCTCCTCGAGCACCACCGTCACCCGCGCGCCCGGAGTCAGCGGCAGCGACCGGCGCATGCGTTTGCCATCGACGTACACCGCGCCCGCGGAGAGCAGCGCCTCGACCCGCTCCGGAGGCACCTCGAGCTCCCGCTCCAGCAGCGGCGCCAAGCCCTCGTCCTGCGCCACCACCATCGTTCGCCGCTTCACGTGAGCGCCCTCGTACCACGCCGCGACGTCGTGCTTGACGTCGGCGCGCGA
>JAEUJT010000264.1 GCA_016793525.1 Archangium sp.
GTAAATGGCGTCGGGGCTGGTCTGCATCACGTTGCCGTAGACGACGTGGTTGATGTCTTCGAGCGACACCTTGGCCTGCGCCAGGGCGGCCTTCGCGGTCTCGACGCCGAGGTCGGTGGCGGAGAAGTCCTTCAAGCTGCCACCGAACGTCCCGAAGGCGGTGCGCTTACCGGAGAGGAAATAGATTTCTTCGTTCTTGGAGATGCTCTTCATGGAATCGGCCCGTTCGGTTGAAGAAAAAGTGACACGCCCACCATGCCAAGGGCGCCGAGCGTCCACAACAGTCCCGCGGCGTGGCGTTGCCGCAGCTCGGTTTTTCCAGCGCCATTGAAGCAGCCGCGCAGGAGCGCCGCGAGGCCATCGACTGTCCATTCTCCCTGGGGCGCACCGACTTCAGGCACCCGGCGCACGTGGGCTCGGAGCAGCCGAGCCAGCGGCACGCCTTCGATGGCGCCGCAGAAAAACGCGCCCGGCACGTGCGCTCCGGGGCGGCGGAAGTTCGATGACACGAGCACGCCCTGCGTCCCCGGCGTGACGAGCGAGACGCGTGCGCGAGGGCCCTCCGCCTCGGCGCGGGGAACCCAGCAGCGAGCGGCGGCTGAGAGCCCCCACTTCGGCGGCGCGTGCACCGAGGCCCACACGCCCTCGGCGCGGTGCACGTAGTCGAGGTGCCAGCGAGCTGGCCCGAGGGGGTGCTGCTCGGTGTGGCTCCCGAGGGACTCGAAGCCGAGCTCGAGCAACTGCGCATGAGTCGCCTCGAGCGCGCCGGGCACCGTGGTGAGCGGGCCGGGGTCTTCGACGGTGACGCGGCACGAGGTGGGCGCGACGAAGACCAGCGCGCGCCAGGCGTTGAGCCAGGCCAGCACCGCTCCGGCCACCGCGACGATGGCCACTTCGGGGCTCAGAGTGAGAGTCCCTCGAAGACCGCCGCGCCGTGCCGCTTCACCGCGGGAACCAGGCCACCTTCTCGCTGGAGCGCCTGCACGATGGCGCTGGGCGCTTCGGCGGTGAAGGTGCGACCCGACGCGACGTGGGTCACCGTGCCTGCGCCGACATCGACCTCGAGCGCTTCGCCCTCCGCCGCCAGCTGGTGGAACGCCTCGTCGCGCACCACGAGGTACGGCAGCGCCTCGTTCACCAGGTTGCGCTTGTGAATGAAGGCGTAGCTCTTGGCGATGACACACTGAATACCCGCGCCGAGGAGCGCCCACACCGCGTGCTCCCGTGAGCTGCCCGAGCCCCACCCTTCACCGGCCACGACGATGGTGCGGCCTTCTTTCGCGCGCGCCACGAACTCCGGGCGGACGAAGGCGAAGGCCTTGGCGCCGATCTCCTCGAGCTTGGTGAGGTGGCAGAACTGCCCGGGGATGATGGCGTCGGTGTCGACCTGGTCTCCGAAGTGCTGCACCGCGCCGCGCACCACCGTGCCCTTCGTACGCTGGGTCGCTTCCTTCGCGGCTTTGGGGGGCACCACGTCGAGGGCTGGCGTCGTGGAGCCGAGCTCCGGCAGCGGGCGCTTCGAGGCGCGACCGAGAATGGCCTCGTAGCGCGCGCGGTCGATTTGCTCGAGGAAGGGGCGCGGGTCAGTCACGGTCATCGAGCGCGACGACGCAGCGACGGTGGGGCCGCTGGCCAGCCACGCGAGCGACCCCTGCCCCATGCGGTTCTCGAAGTTGCGGTTCTGCGAGCTGAGCCAGGTCTCTCCGGGGAGCGCTTTCTCCGACGCCACGCCGAGGCACATCGAGCAGCCCGGCGGCCCCACGCGGAACCCGGCGTTCTCGTACACCTTCCACAGCCCGGCCTCGCGGAGGCGGGTCTGAATGGAGAGGTCTCCCGGCACCACCAGCTGCTTCGCCGACGCGGCGCGTGCGGGCTGGCCTTTCCACGCCTGCTCCAGCACGAGGGCGGCGAGCACGAGCTCTTCTTCGGTCGTCGTGCAGGAGCCGATGAACAGGCCGTCGAGCTTCTGGCCCACAACCGCTTCGACGCCGAACACGTTGTCGGGCGAAAACGGCTTGGCCACCCGCGGCGTGAGCGTGCCCAAATCGATGGGGTAGCGCGCGAGGTACGGCGCGTCGTCATCGGCGCGGAGCCAGAGCCCCGAGTCGCGTTCGCTCGAGCGCTGAGCCAGCCATTCAGCCACCGGCGCGTCGGGCTCGAAGATGCCATTCAAACCGCCGAACTCGGCCGTCATGTTGGCGATGGTGAAGCGCATGTCGGTCGACCAGGTCTTGGTCGCCTCGCCGCGGTACTCGACGGTGCGCTCCATGGCGACGGTGTTGCGGCCGAGAGCGCGCAGCGTCTCCAAGATGACGTCTTTGCCGCCGATGCCGAATGCGGGCGTGCCCACGTAGTCGACGGCGATGGCCTCGGGCACCTCGAGCCACGACTGGCCGAGCACCATGGCCGCGGCGATGTCGGCGCCACCCAAGCCGATGGCGAACGCGCCCATGCCGCCGTGCGAGCTGGTGTGCGAATCAGCGCCGAGCACCACCTGCCCCGGCTGCACCAGGTCTCGGTAGAACTTGGTGTGAAGGATGGTGACGTTCGCGTCGTAGAAGTGCCGCAGGTTCGCTTCCTTCGCGAAGGCCCGAGAGAGGTCGACGAGCTTCTTGGTGCGCGCGTCGTTCTTCAGCGTCACCTCGTCAACGGTGTGGTCGACGGCGAGGAAGAAGCGGTTCGCGTCGTGCAACTTCGGTCGGCCGAGCGCGTCGTAGGTACGGTCCATGCCGTTCCACGCGAGCTCGCTGGCGATGGTCCAATCGACGCGCAGCTGCAGCACGTCGCCCGCTTGGACCCACGGCCGGGGTAGACCGCGCGCGTGGTGCGCGAGAATCTTCTGGGTCAGTGTCATCGGCTGGCGCTGGGACATGGCGTGAGGCGATGTAGCGCAATGAGAATGCTTTCGCTCGCCAGCGTGCGGCATACACTGACTGCATGGGTGTCTTTCAACGGGAGCTGACCTTCCGCACCATGGCGAGCCCCGATGCGGCCATCGAGGCCATCACCCGCGAGGTCCGCCCCGGCCCCCTGCTGCAGTTCGATATCCCCGGGAAAGACGGCGACGTTCGCGAGTTCCGCGGCGAGGTGACCGGGCGGCGCTTTCGCTTCGTGCGGCGAGTGCAGTACCGCAACAGCTTCGCCCCCGTCATCGACGGCCAGGTGGTCGAGGGGTCCAGTGGCACTGAAATTTCTGCGACGTTTTCGGTGCCGACGAGCCTGCTCCTCTTCGTCGTGGCGTGGACGGTCATTGCCACCACGGCCGGCCTGATGGCGATTCAGCAGGCGATCTTGTTGCCCGACGCGACGTTCGCGCCGCTGGTGATGGGCATTCCGGTGCTCGGGTTGGGTCTGTCGTGGCTTGGGTTCACGGTCGAGGCGGCCAACAGCGCAAAGGTGCTGCTGGCGCTCCTCCCACCGGCGCCCGTCTCCCCCAATGGTTGAGACCGAGCTCACCGAGACCCCAGATCTCTTGCCCGGCGCCCGGCTCGGGCCGTACGTCATCGTCTCCAAGCTGACGCAGGGCGGGTTCGGCGCGGTGTACCTGGCGAACGACCCGCGGCTCGAGGGCCTGCAGGTCATCATCAAGACGATGTTGGTGGCGAGCCCCGAGATGCGCGCGCTCTTCCGCCAAGAGGCGCGTCGGTTGGTCGACCTGA
>JAEUJT010000006.1 GCA_016793525.1 Archangium sp.
CCGCAACGGCTGGTGGCGCTCGAGCGGTTGACCCGCGCAGTCGACCCGCGCGGGCTCGCTGAACGTCAGCGAACGCTGGGCCTCGCAGCCCCTGAAGTCGCAGCTGCGGCACCGAAGAAGGGAGGCGCCAAGTGAACACCAAACGCACCCTCATCGTCGCCGCCGTGGCCATCGCCCTGTTCGCCACCTGCACCGGCTTCCGCCAGTCGCTGAAAGACTTCGACAAGAAGACCGGCCTGAAGACCGCCGACAACCTGAACCCGTATGCGCAGGTGGCCAACGGCCGGTACTGCGAAAAAATGGAGACCGAGCAGGTCACCTGGGAAGAGGAGCACTCCATCGGCGGCGTCATCGCGCTGGGGCTCGGCCAGAAGTCGGGCGGCTTCATGGTCGACCCGCTCACCGGCCCCGACGGAGGCACGCCACGCCCGCTCACCGCGCCGAAAGACGGGCTCAACACGCTGCTGTCGCAGGTGGGCCTCACCGTCGCCGCGTACTCCGCGCGCCCCGACATTCCGTGGACGTTCGGCGTGCTCGAGTCGAGCGCCGTCAACGCGTATTCCGCGCCGGGCGGCTACGTCTTCGTCACCGCCGGGCTGCTGAAGCGGGTCGAAAACGAGTCGCAGCTCGCCGGCGTGTTGGCCCACGAAATCGGCCACGTGACGCACCGACATGCCCTGCGCGCATACATGTCGGCCAAGGCGGCGCAGTGCCTGGCGAAGGCCATCAACAAGCAGTCGTTCGGCAACACCGACCCCAACGTGCGCACCACCAAGCTGGCGGTGCTCGACATCGGCGGGCTGGTGGGCAACGCCATCACCAGCTTGGTGGACCCGGTCATCGACTCCATCGTCACCAAGGGCTTCGCGCAAGACGACGAATACGAGGCCGACCAGGCGGCGACCGACATGTTGGTGATGGCCGGCTACAACCCGCTCGAGTACCAGAAGCTCATCGCCTCGCTGCCGACGTCGGGCGCGGTGTGGCCCAACCACCCGCCTCCGGCCGAGCGCGCGTCGCGCATCACCAAACACCTGACGATGGAGTGGAAAGACTCGGCCTTCGAGAAGGCCCCCGCCGTTCCACTCGATGCCCGGCTCGACGTCGCGCGAAAGTAAGCGCGCATGGCTTTGCTCGATGTGCCATCGACCCGGCTCGACCCCGCCGCCCTGAAGCGCACGGCCGAGCGGCACCTGCACCGCATCGAGGCCGAGGTGCCCGATGCGGGTGGCCTCATCGAGGTCTCGCGGCTGGTGCTCGACGCGGTGGAGCGCGCCGATGGCCTCACCCGGCGGTTGCGGAGACTCTTCACTCCGCACCGGCTGCCGGTGGCGTTTCTGGCGCTGGCGTTGACCGGCGTGGTGGCGTGGGTGTGGCTCTCGTTTTTTCACACCGCGACGTTGACGGTGGCGGTGCCCGAGCGCGACGCGCGTGAAGTGAAGGCGCGGCTGGTGGGCAATCGCCGTCTCACGTTCGACGCGGTGACGGTGCCGGGCTCGCGGGAGTCGCTGGCGCAGGTGAGCGCGGGCCAGGTCGACATCGCCTTCGTGCAGGGCGGCTTCGCGTTGCCTCCATCGCTCCTTCGCCGCGAAGTGAAGAGCCACGAGGTCGCGCTGCTGCTGGTGCGCCAGGGCCGCGCGTTCCCTTCCGACGTGCACACACTTGTCACCTCGTCGGAGGGCGAAGGCAGCCACACCGTGCTGACGCAGTTTCTCCCCCTCTGGCACCTGGAGTCGGTGGCGCTGCGCTTCACCTGGAGCGAGGTGGTGAAGGGCAGTCCCCCACCCGACGACATCGACGCCGTGTTCGCGGTGAAAGACGCGTCAGACGACGACACGCTGCGCGCGCTGGCCACGCTCCACGCGGCGGGCTTCGTGCTGCAGCCGCTCTCGCTCGGTGCCCGCGCGGCGCGCTTCGACTTCGTGGAGCCCTTCACCGTGCCGTCGGGGTACTTCGAAGAGGGCGTTCCAACCACGCCGATCGAGACGCTCGCGGTGAAGACGTACATCGTCGCGCGCGAAGGCCTGACGCCCCGACGACTGGCGCAAGCCGCGGCGCTCGCCGACGACGACGGCAACGCGTTGAGTGACGCCGCGGTGCTCCCCTCGACGGAGATGACGAGCGAGGTGCTGCAGGGCGTCGACGCCTTCGTGGGCCTGCTGGTGAACATCGCGCTCGCTTTCCTCGGCTTGCTCGGGCTCGACGCGCTGTCGTGGCGCAAGCCGTTTCACGAGCTCAACTCCCTGGTGAGCCGCCTGAGCTTGCTGCAGAGCCAGACCGATGTGTTGGGGGTCGACGAGGTCGAGCAGCGCCGTCGCAACCGGCTGGTGTTGAGCTTCGTATCAGACCAGCTCGGCCTCATCAGCACCCTGGCGAGCTTCTACACGCAGGAGAACTCGGCGCTGCTGTTCGACTCCATCTCGGAGATTATTCACGAGCGCTGCAGCGCGCTGAAAATCAACATTCAGCTCAAGATTCTGCAG
>JAEUJT010000311.1 GCA_016793525.1 Archangium sp.
GGTGCCCCTCGACGCCGGTGTCCTCGGCCTCGGCTTCGCCCTCGCCTCCATGCTGCGCCGTCGCCGCAGCTAACTGACTTCCTCCTTCAACGACGCGGGGGCCCGGTGCTTTCTCGGCCGGGCCTTCGTCGTTGCGGGGGTACAACCGAGGCATGTCCATCTCCGTCGAGTCGTTGAAGTGCTTCGCCGAGGCCGCGCGGGTGCTCAACTTTCGAGCGGCGGCGCGCGCGGTGGCGTTGTCTCCGGCGGCGTTGGGCCAACGCATTCGCCAACTCGAAGACCAGCTCGGCACATCGCTGTTCCACCGCACCACGCGCGCGGTGGTGTTGACCGAGGCGGGGCTCCGGCTGCTGCCACATGCACTGGCCGCGCTCGAGGCGGTCGAGGTGTGCCGGCGTGCTGGCAGTGGTGACCTCGCGCCGACGCCCATGGAGCTCGTCGTCGGAACGCGCCACGAGCTGGGCCTGTCATGGCTGGTGCCGATGCTGCAGCCGCTCGAGACCGCGCTGCCGGGGGTGACGCTGCACCTCTACTTCGGCTCGGGTGAAGACATGGTGGCGCGGGTGCGCAGCTTGGCCATCGACTGCGCGGTGACGTCGACGCGGCTGGTGGACCCGAAGCTCGACGGCATTCGGTTGCACGACGAGCGCTACGCCTTCGTGGGCAACACGGCGGCGCTGAAGCGCGCTCCGCTCAAGACGGCGGCCGACGCGAAGCGCCACACATTGTTCGACACCACCGAGGCGCTGCCGCTGTTCCGCTACTGGAGAGACGCGCCGGGGCCGCTCGACAGCCTCGACTTCGGGCGGGTGGTTCGGCTTGGCACCATCGCGGCGATTCGGCAGCAGGTGCTGCGCGGCCTGGGCGTGGCGGTGCTCCCGGCGTACTTCATCGACGGCGACGTGAAAGCGAAGCGGCTGACGAAGCTGTTCCCCTCGGTGGAGCCGCTCCACGACGCGTTTCGGCTCGTCTTTCGCGCCGACGACCCACGCCGCAGCCTCTTCACCCGGCTCGCAGCACACCTGGCCTCTGCACCACTCACGTAGCCGGAGCCATCGCTCGAGGTGCACAGCGGGTGGCGCCGGAGTGGGAGGGGCCCACCGGAGGTGGGAAGGCTCCCGCGCAGGTGACAGGACCCGCGGCGGCGCCGCCTCAGCTACGGCTCGCGCGGCATGCCGCCCATGGGCCGGCCGGTCACCGTCTGCAGCGCCGACTCGTTCACCTTCACGTCGGCCTTGGCGCGAAGCCCGGCGACGAACTCGCGCTGCCGTTCTGCCCGCAGCTCGGCGACGAGCTTCTGCTCGATGGCGGCGCGCACCTCGGGCAGGTCGCGCTTCCGGGCGGGCTTCTTCTCGAGCACCTTGAAGACGTGAAAGCCGTATTCGGTCGACACCACGTCGCTCAGCCCGCCGGGGGCCAGCTTGAACACCACCTCGTCGAAGGCCTGCGGCATTTCGCCTCGGCGGAAGACCCCCAAATCGCCGCCCACCTTCGCGTCGGGTGAGAGCGAATACCTGCGCGCGAGGTCAGCGAACTTCTTGCCCTGCCACAGCTGCTGCTGAATGCGCTTCGCTTCGTCGAGGCCCTTCACCACGATTTGCTGCGCGTGCACCTGCTCGGGCTCGGTGTACGCCTCCGGGTGCTCGTCGTACGCGCGGCGAATGGCGTCTTCGGTGACCGCGATGCGGGAGAAAACGGCCTCTTGGAACAGCTTCTCGATGAGCAGCTGCTCCCGCGTCTTGCGCGCCAGCTCGGTGCGTGAGGTGTGGGTCTGCGCCAGCACCTCGTCGAAGGTGTTCGCGGCGTATTCGCTGGCCAGCGCCAACATGCGGCGGTCGACCTCTTCAGACGTCACGGTGATGTTCGCCGCGGCGGCCGCCTGGAGCAGCACCAGCCGCTCGACCATGGTGGCCAGCAGCGTCTGCTTGTACGGCTCAATCTGCTCGGGGGTGCGTGTGGCGACGCTCTCCATCGACTGGGCCTCGCGACCGAGCTCGAGCTCAAATTCGGCCTTGCCGATGACCGCGCCGTTGACGGTGGCCACCACGTTGGCGTCGGGCTGCGGCTTCTGCTGCTGCGAGCACGCGAGAAGGCCCACGACCACGCTGGCGACGAGGCAACGCACGACACGCGCGTACCAGAGGGGACCCACGCACTCCAGCGCGGCTACCGCGCGTCGAATTCGAGCACCGCTTGTCGGCCCTTCACCAGCAGCGCCGTCGGCGTGCGCCAGGTCAGCGCGCTCGGCCCATTCGGCCCCAACGCCACGTCGCGCGTGAAGCCACCGGGCCCGAGCACCGCGCCGTCAAGAGGGCACCAGCTCGCCGCCCCCGGCACCTCGGGGTTCGCCTGGCACGACAGCTGGGTGGCCTCGTCGCTGCCAGACAGGAAAAACACCATCGACTTCGCGGGGTACGGGCCGCCCGGTGGGTTGAAGCTGAAGAAGCCGTAGCCCGCGCCATTCGTCATCAACGTGCGCAGCGTGGCGTCGACGTTTGCGCGCAGCGGGTTGGTGACGTAGCGCAGCGCCGTGCCCTCGACGAAGTACAGCCGCGGCGGCGCGACGTCGGTGTCGTAGAGGAGGAACGGCTGCTGCCGAAGCCCCGTCGGGCTCCGGTACATCCACGCGGCCGAGGCAGCGAGCGTCGCGGTCTGCACGTTCTGCGGCGTGACCAGGTCGGGCGTGTAGGCCGTCGCCGAGCCGCCGATGACGTCGAAGGGCTGGCCGGTGAAGGCGAAGTACCGAATGCGCGGCGCCTCAGGGCAGCTGCCGTTGTACGCGCTGCACGACGTGCCCGCGATGAAGACGCCGGTGCCGGTCACGGCCATCGGGTGTTGGGTACCTTGGCCGAAGCTCACCGAGTTCAACGTGGCGGTCGTCGTCCACGCGACGTCGCCGTTGTAGCCGCTGACGCGCTTCAGCTGCCCCGCACCAGAGAGCGTCACGATGCGCCGGTCGATGTTGAAGAAGGGCAGCCCGTCACTCGAGAAAACGAGCGACGAGGCCATGTACCGGAGCGGCAACAGCGGCGTCGGCGGCACGTCGAACACCGGGTTGCCGAGGTTCGCCATATTGCCGCCCAGCACCGTGACGCGGCCGGGTCGAGTGGGGTGCGAATCAGGCTCGATGCGCGAGAGCACATCACCTTCTTCGTCGACGACGTAGAGGCCCTCGGGGGCGACCTCTTGGTTCGGAGCGGCGGCCGGCTTGTACGCGATGCCGCTGAAGGTCGAGCGCGCAGCCTGGCGCTCCACGCCGTCTCCCTCGAAGCGCCGGGTACCGAGCACCGTGCGCAGCCGCCCGTCGGCGCCGAGCCGGCGAATGCGGTACGGGCCCGTCGCCACCACCGAGGTGCCGTCGGCCAGCAGCACGTCTCCCGCCGGTGTGAAATCGACGTGTGCGCTCGCGTTGACGCAGGCCCACTCCGCATCGGTGCCGCCGTCGATGTCTCGGTCATCGAGGGTGCAGTCGCCCGTCTCGCGGCGAGGAATCACCACCGTCAACACCTCGGCATCGGGCACGGGCTCGTATGACGGCTCGAAGCGGCGCAGCTCGAAGTCGCTCGAGTACATCTGCCCAGTGACGCGGTTGAAGCCGATGGTGCCGCTGCCGCCGGGTACACGCGTCGGGTACACGCGGCCGTCGAGCACCCGCACCGGCGCTCGGCCCACTCGGTGATGTACGTAGAAGAGCCGGTCGTCGACGGGCACCACCTTGAGGAAGACGGGGGCGGTGCCTGGCGCGGTGAGCGGGCTCTCCAAGGCGGGGGCGCCGGCGTCGGGGTGGCCAACGGCGCAGCTGCCCGCAACCCACGTCGCGGTGCCGGCCGTCACGGTGCCGCCGTCGCCGAGCTGCGGTGCGCGCATGACGCGGAGCGCTCCACTCGTCGTCGCGGGGCAATACGAGAAGAAGTACAGCGTGTTCTGCGGGTCGAAGGCGTACCCGGACCACGCCATGGCCACCTCTTCGGGCGGCGCAGAACGTGCGGTGCTGGTGCCGCCGCCGAGGTAGCGAATCGCGCGACGCGCCTCGAGGTCGAGCCGGTACAGCGCCACTCGGCCGTCGCTGACCGCGGCCGCGTAGAGCCGGCCATCGACGTCGAACGCCAAGGGCTGGTGGTTGCCCGTCGAAAACTGGAGCGTGGGCACTTCGCTCAACACCCCGCCGTCGAGGAACGAGGCGCTTGCCCCGAGGTGAAACGCCAGCGTCACCTCATTCGTCTGCGCGTCGAGCTTGTAGATGGCGTGGTCGGGTGACGACACCTGTTTGGCGCCGTAATCAGCCGCATACACGTCACCAGTCAAGGGATGCACCGCGAACACCCCGGTGGAATGCGACGAGCAGAACATGCGCGCGTGGTGTGGTCTGCGCTGTACCGCCCGCTGCTGCGCGTCTCGGCCCGCGTAGAAGCTCCAACGGGGAAGGTTGAGGAGGTCGGACAAGCGAGGCTCGCTGCGCTGGTCTGCGGCGTCACGCGCGATGAGCCGGAGCCTGAAGTACTCCGCGGTCGGAGCGGAGAAGACGTCGACGGTATCTGCCGCGGTCGAGGCACCTTCGGTGGCCGTGCCGAACCAGGTGGGGCGTGCGCCCTCGGGCCGGTCGTTCGCGACGTCGCGCCAGGTGACGTTGTCGGTCGTGTACTGCAGCGTCAGCGGCGCGTCGGCGAGGCCCTCCGCGTCGGTGACCGAATACGACACCCGCAACGGGTCTCCGGGCTCGAAGAGACGCGTGTTCTCCCGTGGCCCGCCCGCGGCGTTGACCACGTCGAACGACGCCACCACCGGGTGCTCACCCGCCTCGATGGGCTTCGGGGACGGGGGCTCGGTGCCGCAGACGCCGTCGACGCAGAAGAAGCCGTCGGCGCACTGCGAGGTCGAGGTACACGAGAAGGTCACGCCACCCACGTTTTGGGGCGCCGCGCGACACGCGACGAGGAACGACACGCCGATGCACAGCACTCCCCGAGCGAGCGACACGCGGGCGCAGGTTATCGCATCACTCGGCAATCAGCGGCGCCCACGTTGGCAAGCGGACTCGAGGGAGTACGCGGCGACCTGCATTTTTCGAGAGCACCCGCGCTTTTCCGACATTCTGCGCTATGTGCGCGGCCCCAATGTCCGACGCGCCTCAGACCGTGGTCCTCATCGGCAACGTGGATCACCTCGTGGCGTCGCTCCGGCAACGCCTCACGCCGACGTGGGCCGTGCGCTGCGTGTCGCGCGAGGCGTCGGGCGATGCGTGGCAGGCCGACCTGACGTCGGTGGCCGAAGCCGAAGTCGCGCTCGCCAGCGCGCACACGGTGGTGGTCTTGGGCCGCACCTCGCGGGTCGCCGCCCGGCTGATGCAGGGAACGGCCGGTGACCTCGACGCGCTCCTCGCCGACACCGTCGCCCGAGCGGCTGAACGTGTCGGTGCGAAGCAGCTCGTGCTCTGGGCGCACGGCGAGATGGATCCACGCGAGGCGCTGCTGCGCACGAGCTCGGTGCCGCTGCGCGTAGTGCGAGGTGGCCAGACCGATGCCGCCGCCGCCGCGCTCGCCGAGGCCATCACCGCGGAGAAAGACGCAACGCTCGACGCACCAGCGGCCGAGGTCGAACCGGCACTCCTGGAGGGTGGCGCGGGCGTGGTCTCGATTCAGCGCTACCCCGTCGCCAAAGGCCTCACCGCCAGCCGTGCAGCCGAGCAGTACTTCGAAGGGCTCCCCAGCGCGTCACCGCTGACGACGGTCGAGCGCTTCGAAGGCACCTGGCGCATTCGCATCGCCGGCGTGACGGGCCTGGTGCTGCAACACAACCCAGGTCGCTCGGAGACTGACAGCTTCGTGCTCGAGGCCGTGGGTGGAGCGCTCTGCCGCGTCACCACGCCTCCCGCACGGTTCGAATTTCGCGTGCTGCGCGACGGCTCGCTCGTCACCGCGCTCATCGGCTTCACGCCCACGCTGCCGTGGCCGGTGTACCGCTTCAGCCAGGCCCTGATGCACACCCGCTCGATGCGGCGCTTCGGCGACGCGCTTCAGGGCACCTGAACAAATGCTCCAGGCCCCGATTTGCCGGCCTGGCGCGTGAGCGTCTGAAATTTCTTAAATTCCCCTGAAGTTCCGGGTATTTACATTCCACACCTCCACACATAGGGTGCGCGCCCCGACGGCCATTCGGCCAAAAAGGAGACACGGCGCTACAGGCCTGTACCCTCATCGGTGACGAAATGGAGGGCGTACCGACGGTGAGTCATTCCCCCGACGCGATGTTGAAGAGCGCTCTCGA
>JAEUJT010000313.1 GCA_016793525.1 Archangium sp.
ATGAGGCGTTCGATCTCCTCCGCGCGCTGGCGGCGGTAGTCTTCGAACGTACCGGTCCAACTGCGGAGCCCGTCGGTCTCGAGCGACACCACGCGGTTGATGTGTCGGTTGAGAAATTCACGGTCGTGGCTGATCAACACCATCGCTTTGGTCGACCGTTCCAAGAAGCGCTCGAACCAGGCCAGGGTCGGCAAGTCGAGGTGGTTGGTCGGCTCATCGAGCAGCAGCAAATCGGGGTCTTGCAGCAACAGCCCCGCCAACGCCGCGCGCATGCGCCAGCCACCGGAGAACGCCGTCACCGGCTTGGTGAAGTCGGCGAGGGAGAAGCCGAGGCCGATGAGAATCCGCTCCGCGCGGTGTTGACCGTAGTGGGCGTCGAAGTGGGTGCGCTCCTCGTGCAGCTCGGCGAGGAGCGTGGCGATCTCCACCTGCTCCGCCTCCGCCGTGGCCGACGAGAGTTGGGCCTCGGTCGCCGCCAACCGCGCCTCCAACGAATCGCGCCCCGGCACCGCGCGCATCACCACGTCGAGCAGCTCGCCCTCGGGCAGCGCCTGCAGGTCTTGGGGCAGGTACCCCACCCGCGACCCCCGGCGGAAGGTGAGCGTGCCTCCGTCGGGTATGACCTGGCTCACCAACACCTTGAGCAGCGTCGACTTGCCGGTGCCGTTGGCGCCCACCAGCCCGATTCGGTCTGTCGGGCCGATGCTGAGGGCCGCGTCGTCGAGCAAGACCTTCTTGCCGTACGAGAGCGACAGGGACGAGGCGATGACGAGGCTCACAGCGTGCGCCCGTTAGCACGGGTGCATTCAAGACATAGAGACTCGTGCTCCCAACATCGTACCCTCGAACAGCAGCTTCAGAATCGCGTCCTCAAGAACGCGCTGCAAGCGCGACGGTCAACCCCACGACAGATTCCGCTGCTACAGTGCGCCGGCTGATGCGCGACGCGGTGCTCGAAGCCGAAGCAAAAGCCCTGGTGGGCCAGGTGCTCGACGGGCGGTATCGCCTCGAGTCGGTGCTCGGGCACGGCGGCATGGGCCTCGTCTTTCGCGCCATGCAGACCTCGATGGACCGGCCCGTCGCAGTGAAGACGTTGCACCCGCAGCTGGCCATGGCGCCGCTGTTCTTCGAGCGGTTCAAGCGCGAGGCCGAGGTCGCCAGCCGCCTGCACCACCCGAACATCATCACCATCTTCGACTTCGGCCGCACCACCGACAACCACTGCTACTACGTGATGGAGCTGCTCGAGGGCGAGTCCCTTCGCCAGCGCATCAAGCGCGACGGGCCGATGTCGGTTCGCCAGGCCACCGCCATCATCGAGCAGGTCGCCATCGGCGTGGCGCACGCGCACAAGCAGGGCGTCATTCACCGCGACATCAAGCCGCACAACGTGATGATCACCGCGGTCGACGGCGCCGAATACGTGAAGGTGCTCGACTTCGGGCTGGTCAAGGCCATGGAGGCCGACGACGACGAGCAGCTCACCTCCACCGGCCAGGTGCTCGGCACGCCGCAGTACATGCCGCCCGAGCAGGCCGGCGGCGAAGACGTCGACCAGCGCTCTGACCTCTATTCACTCGCGGGCGTTCTCTACTACTGCCTCACCGGGCACTCGCCGTACGGCGCCAACACCGTGCGCAAGGCGCTGCAGGCCGCGCTCACCAAGAAGCCCAACCCGGTCGCGGAGCACCGCCACGGCGCACCCATTCCCGAGGCGCTCGAGCGGCTGCTGGTGAAGGGCCTCTCATCCGAGAAGGCCGATCGCTACCAGACCGCCGAAGCCTTCATCGAGGCGCTCCATACCACGCTGGCCAGCACGCCCGACGCCGAGCTCGACGCCGTGCCGAAGCGCACCGACGAAGGCTCCTCGAAAGACGTGGGCTCCGGCTCGTCGAGCGCCCACCACCGTGAAGGCAGCCGCGCGCGCGCGAAGTCGGTGGCCGTCGCCAAGCCCTTGCCCAAGTCGGGGCAGTCGCTGCACCGCGACCCCGAGCCCAAGCCCCCGCTGCTGAGCTCGGCCGGGTTTCTCCTCTCCGTGGCCGCGGCGCTGGTGGCGGTCATCGTCGGCGCGCTGTGGTGGAAATACGAGAAGACCTCGGAGCGCGAGGCCGCGCAGCAGGTGGCCATCGCGA
>JAEUJT010000314.1 GCA_016793525.1 Archangium sp.
ACAGGGAAAAGCGAATCATGGTGAGCTCCGGGGGGACAGCGGGGTTGGCCGCTGCTGTTCCAAACTCGTGCCAGCTCACTTCTGAACGAATTCAGGCGGTTCGCGTGAAAGCACGTCGTCGCCGAAGAGACGGTTCCGAAACGAGAGGAGGGCTTGAAGCAACGCCGCTTTCAGTGTCGAGTGCGCCGCGGCGGCCGGCAGGTTCTCTCGAGGTCTCACATGATGCGCAGCGTTCTGGTGGTGGCGGTGTTCCTGGCAGGCTGTACCGGAGCGGGTTCGGCAGCTGACTCGGGCACTGGCCCCACCTGGTACGAAGACGTCTTGCCCATCACCCAGAAGCAGTGCGCGAACTGCCACGCGGTCGGCGGCATCGCCCCGTTTCCCCTCGAGACGTACGAACAAGCGAAGGCCCTGGCGACGATGATGAAGTCGGCCGTCACCGAGCGCCGCATGCCGCCGTGGATGCCGAGCGGTGACTGCGGAGGTACCTTCCGCGACGAGCGCCGCCTCACCCAAGCCGAGATCGACGTCATCGCGGCCTGGGCCGATTCGGGCGCTCGCGAAGGTGACGCATCGAAGGCCCCGCCTGCTCCCGCCCCTCTCGGCGTGTTGCCCCGCATCGATGCCACCGTGGCCATGCCCGAGGCGTACACGCCGACGCGCTCGCTCAGCGACGACTACCGTTGCTTCCTCATCGACCCGGGCCTCACCAGCACCAAGCAGCTGACCGGCTACGACATTCTCCCCGGCAACCGCGCGGTGGTGCACCACGTCATCATGTACCTCGTGGACAAGGCGAACGCCGAGCGGGCAGATCGAGAGGCCGCCGGCCCCGGGTGGACGTGTTTCGGCGCCTCGGGCGTGCGAGGAGATGGACCGGCGGTCGGCGCGTGGGCTCCCGGCAGCCCTTCGGTCATTTTCCCCGCGGGCACCGGCATCACCCTCGAGGCCGGCAAGGCCTTCGCGATGCAGGTCCACTACAACACCGCCGGCGGCACCGGATCCGACCTCACCACCGTGAAGCTCATGTACGCGACCTCTCCGGTCACCGGCGCGTACCTGTTGCCCGTGGTCGACGACGACTTCTCCATTCCGCCGGGCGCGACGGGCTATTCCCACTCGAAAGACTTCGAGAACACGCTCCCCATCAACGTGCGCATCTGGGGCCTGCTGCCGCACATGCACACCAAAGGCGCGCGCATCACGCTCACCGCCGGGCCCAACTCCACCGATACCTGCCTCGTCGACGTGCCCCGCTGGGACTTTCGCTGGCAGCAGCAGTACTACCGGCCCACCGCGTTCGAGCTGAAGCCGAGCGAGAAGTTCCGCATCAACTGCTCGTGGAACAACCCCACCTCGCGCACCATCACCTGGGGCGAAGGCACCGACGACGAGATGTGCTTCGCCTACGTCTACGCCACCCCGTGACGCGGGGCCGCGGCTGGCCTCGAACGAATGAAGCCCGGAAACCCCGCCGACCTCGTCACGCTCGCTCGAACCCAGCTGCGCTGTTTCCGCTACTTCCCGCCACATGGCGGCCACGGCGGAGACTGGGACTACCTGCTGGCCGGCGCCCCGTACGTCACGCCAGAGGAGCGTGACCGCATTCTCGTGACCGTTGGCCTCTCGCCAGCTGCATCCGAGCTGGCGGTCGCGGTCGTCGACGACGTTCACGTGTCGGTGATCGTGCGCCCCGAGCGCTCGGCTTCGAGTGGGGTCGTGGAGTTCATGATTGGTCTCTACGTGACGAAGCAGAACATCGCCGATGCGCGGCGACTCGAGTCCTGGTTCACGGCGCACGGTGTTGCGCTATCAGCGACCGGCGAAGGCAGCGCTCTCCAGCGAGGCTGAGGTGAAGCGCCCACACGCCGCGCTGTAAGAACGTCGTGTGCCGAGTGACTACCTCGGGGTGACGATGCATCCACTCAACCGGAGCTCACGGGCAGATACGCTGTACGCCGAGGCACTGGCTGGTCACGGCGCCGCGCTGGTTCGGCTGGCGCGCGCGTACGAGGCCGATTCGGCGCGAAGGGAAGAGCTGATCCAAGAGTTGCACATCGAGCTGTGGCGCAGCCTCCACCGCTTCGACGAGCGCTGCTCGCTCCGCACCTGGGTGTACCGCGTGGCGCACAACGTGGCGGCGACCCACCTGCTCCGAGCGCGGCGGACCAACGCTCCGAAGTTCGTGACCTTGGAGGAGGCGAGCGCCGTCGCTTCGAACGACGACCTCGCGGCCATCGTCGAGCGAGGGGACGCGATGACTCGAATCTTCGACCTCGTGCATCGGCTTGGCGTCGACGACCGACAGCTCATGCTCCTCTACCTCGAGGAGCTCGACGCCGCGTCCATTGCCTCCATCACCGGCCTTTCCTCGTCGAACGTCGCGACCCGTATTCACCGCCTCAAGGCGCTGTTGAGCCGACAATTCGCAGAGGGAGCCGCTCCATGACCGACCTTCACTCGCTGTGGAAAACGCCGGGCGCGCCGCTGAGCCCGCTCTCGCCAGAGGAGCTCAGCACGCGCTCGCGTCGAGTCGAGCGGATCATCTGGTGGCGGAACGCGCGCGAATACGCGGCGGCGGTGGTGGTGCTGGCCTCGTTCGGGGCGTGGGCGCTCCTGGCTTCGTCATGGCTGACCCAACTCGGTTGCGTACTCGTGATGGCGGGCACGGCGTTCATCGTTCGAACGCTGTGGGCCCATGGCTCGAGCGAAACTGCCGACGTCACCGCCCCGAGCGCCGATTTCTACCGGCACACCCTCGAACGGCAACGGGCCCTGCTGGCGAGCGCCTGGGCCTGGTACCTCGGCCCGCTCGTCCCAGGTATGGCGCTGCTGTTCACCGACCTGCTGATCCGCGCTCAACCGGGGCACCGCGGCACGCTCGGGCTCGCGGTGGCCGTATGTGCGGCGATGTTCGTCGCCATCGGCTGGCTCAACGCCTCCGCCGCTCGGAAAATCGAGGCCGAGCTGCACCGAATGGGTGACGACGGGCGCGGAGCCGTGGGCTACAACCAACGGCCATGAGCTACACGGTTCTCGCGCGGAAATACCGGCCTCAGGCGTTCGAAGAGATGACCGGCCAGGCGCACGTCGTTCGCACCATCGAGAACGCCATCAAGCTCGACCGCGTCGCCCACGCATACCTGTTCTCCGGCCCTCGCGGCGTGGGCAAGACCACGGCGGCTCGGCTGCTTGCGCGCGCGCTCAACTGCGAGAAGGGCCCCACCCCGACCCCGTGCGGAACGTGCCGTGCCTGCATCGAGATTCGCGAAGGCACCGCGACCGACGTGGCGGAGATCGACGGCGCCTCGAACAACGGCGTCGAGAACGTGCGCGAGATTCGCGAAAACGCGAAGTACCTGCCCCAGCGCGACCGCTACAAGATCTACATCATCGACGAAGTGCACATGCTCTCGCAGGCCGCGTTCAACGCGCTGCTGAAGACCCTCGAGGAGCCGCCCGGCCACGTGAAGTTCATCTTCGCGACCACCGAGGTGCACAAGCTGCCCGACACCATCGTCTCTCGGTGCCAGCGCCACACCTTCCGGCGCATCTCCACGGTGGCCATGCTGAAGCGGCTCAAAGAGATTCAGGCGCTCGAGAACGTGAAGCTCTCCGAGGCATCGCTCTCGCTCATCGTGCGCCAGTCCGAAGGCGGCATGCGCGACGCGCTGTCACTGATGGATCAGGTGATCTCCGCCTGCGGCACCGAGCCCGCCGATGAGGCCGTGGCCGAAGCGCTCGGCGCGGTCGATCGCACCATCGTGCACGCCTTCGCTACCGGCTTGGTGAAGCGCGACGCCGCGGTGCTGCTGGCGAAGACCGAAGAAGTGTGGATGAAAGGCCTCGACCTGCGGCGCCTGGCCGACGAGCTCGCGCTGTACCTGCGCCACCTCTTCGTCACCAAGGCCACCGGCGCCGCGCCCGACGAGCTCGCCGAGTCTGAGAAAGAGGCCGTCACCGCCCTCGCCCGCGAAGCCGATTCGGCGCAGCTCGCGCGCATCTTCGACGTGGTGCACTCCGCGGGGTGGGACATCTCGCGCGCCCCGCAACCGAAGCTCGCGTTCGAGATGACCGTGCTCAAAGCGGTACACCTGGCGCCGGCCGCCTCGCTCCCCGACCTCGTCGCGCGGGTCGAGAAGCTGGCCGGTGGCCTCCCGTCGCAACCTGGAGCGTCCGGGGGTCGCTCCAGCTCCACGACCTTTCGCGCCTGAGCCGTCGAAGGCTCCGAGCACCGCACCGCAGCAGCCCGCGCAAACAGCTTCGGCGCAGGCGAAGCCGCTGAACGTTCTCGCACCGGCGACATCGACGGGAACGTCACCGAGCACCCCCGACCCACACCGCGCCGTGTCCGCCGGCGCGCGCACGGAGCAAGCGAGTGGCGCTGTCGTTGAGCGACAGGCCAGTGCGACACCTGCAGCAGCCTCGACGTCCGCTCGCATGACGCAGCCGAACGGCGCCAGCGGAGAGCGACAGGCCAGTGCGGCACCTGCAACCGGACCCGCGCTCCCGCGTACAGCGCAGCCGAGCGACTCCGCCGTTGAGCGCCAGGCCTTTGTGACACCCGCGGCTGGCGCGACACGCGGGCAGGCGAACACCGCGTCACGCATCAGCACGCCGGCCGCGCCAGCGCCATCAACCGGCGCGACACCTCCGAGCGTGACGTCGGCGAAGACATCACCCTCCGCGCCCAACGGAACGCCAGCGGTCGAGGTGAAGCTGATCAACCGCGTCCTCCCCTCCGACGCCGCCGACGCACCGGTCGACGATGAGCGGCTCTTCGCTCCAGAAGGCAGCGCCGAAGGGTGCGCGTCCGGCGAGTGTCTCCCCGAGCAAGCCCCGCCGAAGAGCGACACCGAGCAGTGGAAAGCGGCGGTCGAAGCCCTGCGAATCGAGGCGCCGCGCCACGGCAAGTCGCTCAGCTACGCCCGGGTGCTGGGCTTCACCAAAGACGGCGTGCGCATCGCCTTCCCCGCGGAGGCCGCGTTCCACCGCAACACCGTGCTGGGCATGGGCCGCTCCATCATCGAGCAGGCGCTGGCCAAACACTTCGGCCGCCCGATGAAGGTGCTCGAGGAGAGCGGAGGCGCCGCGACCGAGAGCGCCCCCAAGTCGATCGCCGAAGTTGAAGCCTCCACCCGCCAAGCCCGCGAGCAGGGCATCGACGCCAAAGTCCGCCAACACCCCGCGGTGCGCAACGTGCTGCGCGCGCTCGGAGGCAGCATCGAGCACGTACAGTACCTCGAGCCGGCGAAGCTCGACGCCCCGTCCCTCGCGCCCAGCGTCGCCGCCGTCGATGATGACAGCTGAAGTCCCCAGGGAAATCCGTTAAGCGCAACGCCTTAGGAGCCCGCACATGCCCGGTGTCGACCTCAACTATTTCATTCGGCAAGCCAACAAGCTGACCGAGAAGATCGAGAAGAAGAAGCAAGAGCTCGCCGGCGAGACGGTCGAGGGCAAGTCTGGAGACGGGCTGGTGGTCGTCACCGCCACCGGCACGCAGGAGATCAAGACGATCAAGATCGACCCCAAGGCCATCGACCCGAAAGACTCGGCGATGCTCGAAGACCTGGTGACCGCCGCGGTCAACGCCGCCCTCACCGCCAGCAAAGAACACGAGAAGGCCGCGCTGGCGAAGATCTCAGGCGGCATCAAGATTCCCGGCGTGACCTGATCGCCACGTGACCCCCGACGCCATCAACCGCCTCGTCGCCCAGCTCGCCAAGCTGCCGGGCATCGGTGAAAAAACGGCCCAGCGGCTGGCGTTCCACGTGCTGCGCGCTCCACCGGAGTACGCAAAGGGTCTCGCCACCGCCCTCACCGACGTCGTCGACCACGTGCGGCTGTGCAGCAGGTGCTTCAGCCTCCACGACGGGCCCGACGGTGTTTTCTGTGGCTTCTGCACCGACACTCGGCGCGATGATCGGGTGGTGTGCGTGGTCGAGGGCATCTCCGACGAGCTGGCCATCGAGCGCACCCGCGAGTTCAAGGGCCGCTACCACGTGCTCCACGGCGTCTTGTCGCCGCTCGAAGGCATCGGCCCCGAGCAGCTGCGCATTCGCGAGCTGGTGCAACGGCTGAGCGACTCGGCGGTCGAAGAGATCATCGTCGCCACCAACCCCGACGTCGAAGGCGAAGCCACCGCCCTGTATTTGACCAAGCTGCTCAAGCCCATCGGCCTGCGCATCTCGCGGTTGGCGCAGGGCATCCCCATGGGGGGCGACCTCGAATACGCTGATCAGGCCACGTTGGCCCGTGCCCTGACCACCCGTC
>JAEUJT010000354.1 GCA_016793525.1 Archangium sp.
GCGCGCCCGAGCGCCGCGAGGTGCTTCGCCTTGTTTCGGTACAACCCCACGCTGCGAATGAACGGCTCGATGTCGGCCGGCGTGGCGGCGGCGTAGGCCTGCGCGGTGGTGAAGCGCGCGAAGAGCGCCGGCGTCACCAGGTTCACGCGTTTGTCGGTGGTCTGCGCCGAGAGCAGCACCGCCACCAACAGCTCGAGGGGCGAGGCGAAATCGAGCTCGATGCGGGCCTCCGGCATCGCGGCGTCGAGGCGCTGATACACGGCTTCGGCGCGGGCTCGCTGCTGCGCCACGGTCGGTCGGCCCATGAATACAGACGGTACAGTTGGTAGCCGGCCCGCGCCCGGTGTTATTTTCCCCCTGGTGCGCGGCGTGCTGGTGCTTCTGTGTGTGTGTGGGTGTGCTTCCGCACCACCTGCGAAAATGACGTTCGACGAGGCCATGGGCTGGTCGGCGACCCACGCGCGTCAACGAACGGCGCCCATCGATGATCCACGCGCGTCGGCCCGGCTCGCCGAGGCGCTGCGCGCGTTCATGGCCAAGGCGAGCGCACATCGAAAAACCGCCACCGCCGGAGCGCCGATGCCCACCGCCCAACTCGAGGCGTGGAACGCGATGCTCGACGAGGTCGAGCGCTTCGTGGCGCAACCTGCGAAGGAGACCTCGATGCTCGACACCGTTCGCACGCGGCTGCAGCTGGAGACCGCCTTCGAGAGCGACGGCGCGGTGTACGGCGACGTGCCCCCCGAGGTGGCGGGCCGAGTCACCCACGGGCTGCGTACCCTCGCGGTGCGGTTGTCGACCTTGGCCGCCGCGAAGCAGCGCCGGCGCCCGGTGACGCGCTTCCAGTGGCCGCTGTTGCCGGTGGTGGTGACCAGCCCCTTTGGCACCCGGCTCCACCCCATCGCCGGGGAATACCGGTTCCACTCCGGCATCGACCTGTTGGCCGAGCCGTCGCAGTCGATCTACGCGGCCGAGGCGGGCACGGTGGTCTTCTCGGGGTGGAACAGCGGTCACGGCAAACAGGTCGAGGTGCACCACGATTCGCACCTCACCACCCGCTACAGCCACCTCGACGCGCTGCTGGTGGAAGAGGGGCAGACGGTGAAGCGCGGCGAGCTTCTCGGGCTGGCGGGCATGACGGGGGCGGCCACCGGCGTGCACCTGCACTTCGAGCTGCGCCGCGACGGTGACGCCATCGACCCCTCGAGCGTGCTCGAGCTGCCCCTCGACGGGCCCGCGGTGGCGGGAGCCCAGCAGTGACGGCGCTGGTCGATTCACTCGTGGCGCAGGCGTTCGATCGCGCGTCGGTGACCGAGGCCAACCAGGCCATCGACGCGGCGCGGGCGCGGTACGGAGGAGACGGTGGGCCCGCAACGAGCTACGAAATCGCGCTGCCGGGCTTCGACATCGACACGTTTCTCACCGGCCGGGCGCTGCCCAAGCTCATCTACTTTCTCGACTGCCGGGGAGAGCGGCCACCTGCCGCGCCGACGACCTTCGTCTCGCTCTTCACGCCGACTGGCCTGTTCTTCATCGATGCCGGGGCGGTGGCGCTGACGTTGGGTGCCGCGCTCGGGTTGAGCCCAGCCGAGCTGGTACGGCGGTACGGCGAGCGAGGCACCGGCGACCCGAAGCGGCTGGGCGCCTGACGTGCCTCGCGTTCAGCGAGCCTTACAGCGTGTCCTTCAGCTCTTTCGCCGGGCGGAAGCCAATGGTCTTGGTCGCCTTCAGCTTCATGATTTCGTTGGTCTGCGGGTTGCGAATCTTGCGCGCCTTGCGGGTGCGAATGGTCCACGTGCCGAAGCCCGGGTAGCTGAAGCGCGCTTCCTTCTTCACCGCGCTGCCGATGTTGTCGAACACCACGTCGATGATGGCGGCCGCCGACTTCTTGGTCAGCTTGCTCTTCAGCGCCACAGCCTCAACCAATTCTGCTTTCGTCATGTGTGTGCTCCCTCCCGGGTTCGCAGCGATGGCTGCGAGGGGGCGGCGAAGTACCAAACACAACACAGACACGTCAATGTGAGACATGTACAACTTGGCGTAATTTCTTGTATTGATCTGAATCTCAGGGGTCGCGATCAGGGGCGCGCCGCAACCGCGGGGAATCGCCCTGGAATTCGTCGCCGGCTGATCGCGAGATGAGGCACGGAGATCGTGTTTTCGGCGTGCTGATGGTGGCCGGCGCGCTCGCGTGTCACCCAGTCGTCGTTCCAGTGCCGCTGGAAAATTCTGCTCCGGTTGAACGGTATGTCGACGCCTCCGCCGCTCCCGACGGTGACGGCAGCGCTTCGGCGCCGTGGAGAACGTTGCCGACCCCGTTCCCTCCGGGGGACTCGGTGGTGCACCTGCTGTCTGGCCTCTACACCGGGCCGTTTTCGGTGCCTCCCGGCGTGGTGCTCGAGGGGCGCGGCGCGGTGGTGGTGACGCGAGAAGGCGACGGGTCGGTGGTGGAGATGACCGGCGGCGTGCTGCGCGGGCTCTCCATTCAGGGCGGGGCCATTGGCGTGGAGGTGCGCGGCGAGGTGGTGCTCGAGCGCGTCCACGTCAGCGGGCAGCGTGAGGCGGGCGTCGTGGTTCGCGAGGGCGCGTCGCTGAGGCTGCGCGGAGGAACCTTCGTCAGCCGCATGGCCGAGGCCCGGGTGGTGGTCGTTCGAGGCGGCGCGGCGCAGCTCGATGACGTGACCTTCTCGGGGAGCTACCCGCGCGGCGTCGAGGCGGTTCAGGCGCAGGTGACGTTGCAGAACGTGCGCTTCGAGGGCGGGCGCATCGGGCTCCACGCGGTCGATTCGCGGAGCGGCCTACAGCAGGTCTCGGCGACCGGCGGCACCGGGCCCGCCTTCTTCGCCGCGCGCGGCTCACTCGACGGAAGCGACCTCACGGTCCTCGGGCACGAATACGCGGTGCAGACGGGCGCGGGCACGACGGTGACGCTGACGCGGCTGTCGTCGAAGCGCGCGTTGATGAGCGCGGTGTCGCTCGTGGGCTCCACGGCCAGGCTGACTGAGCTCGACCTCGAGGGGAGCGGCGCGCACGGCGGCCTGACGTCGCTCGACTCCGCGCTGACGGTGACGGGGCTCCGGGTGCGGCGCGCGACGGCGATGGCGGTGTTCATTCGCAAAGGCCAGGCGCACATCGACGGGCTCGAGGTCGAGGGCGTGGCGGCGGAGCGCGCGGCTGGGAGCCCCTCGTTGGGCGACGCGGTGCACGTTCGAGACGCGACGGTGCAGGGCGGCCAGTGGCGCATTCGCGACGTCGAAGGCAGCGCCGTGTACGCGGCGGCTTTCTCAACCGTCACCGTTGACTCCATCGACGCCCAACGGAGCGCCGTCAGCGCGATTACCGCGGAGAACGGCGCGTCAGTCTCCGTGAAGACCCTCACCGTCGGTGGCGCGCTCGAGGCAGGGGCCGTGGCGCTCGAGCGCGGCGTGCTGCACTTCGACCGCTACGAGGCGCGGGGGGTGACGGTTCCACTCTGGGTCGACTGCGCGCAAGGTGCGTCGGCGCACGTTGGAGAGCTGCGTACCTCCACCCCGCCCCTGACGAGCAGCTGCGTGCGCATCGACGCCGCGCCGCGCGACGGGCTTCGGTAGGGGGTGTCGGCGCAGGTGTGGTCCGAGCGGAGGTACGACCCGCTCTCGAAGCGAACGGCGTCTCGCCCCGAGGAGGCCACCTTCGCCAGGTCGCGGATCATGCCGTTCGCGCAAGACCACGGCGTTGTCTCGTTGGTCCCTCGCTTCGTCCCCCTCGGTGCGCGCGCCCCTCCGTGGAAACGTGCTTCGCCGGCGCGTCCAGGTTGGCGTGGTTTCGTCTCGCCGAGGCCCCGGGCGTCGAGCGCAGCACCGCAGCGGCCAGCGATTCGGCGAAAGCGTCATCGAGCCGGCCGCGGAACAAGAGACGGTACCAGATGGCGCCGAGGGTCATATCGAGGCACACCTCGATGTCGGCTTCGGCGGAGACCTGCCCCGCGTCGATGGCGCGCTTGAAGAGGGCCCGCCAGTGCTCACGACGAACGTTCTGGAAAAGGGTGCGGAGGTCGCGGTGCACGTTGTCGTCGAACTGTGCCTCGGCGAGGAGCCCGGTGATGGCGCGCGCAACGCGAGGGCGGCGCAAGGTCCGGAGCGCGCGGCGCATGAACTCGAGCAGGTCGTCTTCGAAGCGGCCACTGTTGGGCGCGGGGGTGCGCTCTCCGAACGTGCCGGCGTAGGCCTCCATCACCAGCGCCGACTTCGAGGGCCACCACTTGTAGATGGTCTGCTTCGACACTCCGGCTTCGGCAGCGATGCCCTCGATGGTGAGGGTGCGCAGGGAACCGCGCTCGAGCAGCTCCACCGTGGCGTCGAGAATCGCGCGGTGGCTTTCGTTGCACCGGGGCCGCCCAGCGCCTTTGGGGCGCTCGCTCGTGGGCGCCTCCACGCGGGGGGCGACCCTCATTTCGCGCCCCACACGCCGCAGGCCACCAGCACGTCGACCCGCGCCAGCTCTGCCTGTGCCCTGGCCACGCTCGCGTTGGTCGCCGCGTCGCGGGAGGCGCGCTCGGCGTCGACGAGCTCGATGCTCGTGCCCGCACCTTCTTGGTACGACACCTGGGCCATGCGCAGCGCTTCCGCCGCGAGCTCGGCAGACGCGGTGGCGGCCTCGGCCCCTTGCGCGCGCGCCGCGGCTTGAGCCAACGCGGCCCGCGCGTCACCCAGCGCCCGCTGCACGGTTTCGTCGCGCTGGCCCAACGCTGCGTGGAGCGCGGCCACCCGGTCTTGCCGCAGCCCCGAGCGCGCGCTCCCGTCGTAGAGCGGCTGCGTCAAGGCAATGGTGGCGGTGAAGCCGACGTTGGGTTGGGTCGGCGTCGCCGGAGACTGGAGGAACGGCGTGAAGCCACCGACCAGCGTGGGCACATGGTCTGTCCAGCTCTCGTCGACGCGCCGCCGCGCCACGGCCACCCGCGCCTCGGCCGCCGCCACGTCGCCGCGCAGGCGCACCAACGCCGCCGCGTCGTCCTCCGAAGGAAGCGCGGGAATGGTCGGCTCGCCTTCGGTCACCGCCGGCGTCTCCAAGCCGAGCACCACGCCGAGTGTCTCCCGCGACGCCGCCAGCTCCGCGCGCGCTTGGGCCCACCGGTTCTCGTTGTCTTTCAGCTCGCGCTTGGCGCGCACCACGTCGAGCTGCGTGCCGAGGCCACCTTCTCCGCGCCGGGAGGCGAGCTCGAGCTGCCGGGTCGAGGTCTGCGCCGCGCGCTCGGCGATCTCCACCAGCTGGGTCTGCAGCCGCACCTGGTACCACGCGCGCGCCACCAGGCCGGTGATGAGCCGCTTGGCGTCCTCCGCGCCGAGCTGCTCGGCCTTCAACGCCTCCGCCGCTTGGCCCGACGCGAGCCACCGGTTCAGGGCCAGCAGCGGCAACTGAATCGAGAGGTTCGCGTTGAGCGAAGTCGCCGGCACCAAAACTCGGTCACCGAGCACGCGGTTGTTGTCGAGCTGGGTGAGGCCGGCGTTGATGGTCGCCGTCGGCAGCCACTGCGAGCGCGTCGTCGTGGCGGTCGCTTCGGCGCGCTCGGCGATGGCCAGGGCCTGGGCCAGGCGCGGGTTGGCCTGGAGCCCGCGGGCGATGGCGGCGTCCAACGTGAAAGCCGGAGCGCTCGCGCTCAGCGTCGCCCACGCCGCGAGGGTGAGGGCCTCAAGCGCCACGTGTGGAGACCTCCACCGCGGAGACCACGCCACCGGGCTGGAGCGCGTCGGTCGGGTTGAGCACCACCCGGTCTCCCTCGGCGAGGCCCGAGAAGACCTCGAGCTCTTTGCCCAGGTCTCGCCCGAGCTGCACCGTGCGCATCGTCACCTTGCCGTCGGCCACCACCCACACCTGGGGCCCCTCGGCGCGCACCGAGAGCGCCGCCGCGGGGATTCGCAGCACGCCGTCGGGCCGCTTCAGTGAGAAGCGTACCTGCACGTAGCTGCCGGCCAAGATGTGCCCGTCGTTCTGCATCAGCAACTCGGTGCGCAGGGTGCGGGTGCCGACGTCGAGCGCTCCGGCGCTGCGGCTCACCGTCGCCTGCCAGGTGGTCGCGGGCGAGCTGGGGAGGAAGACGGTGGCGGTGACGCCGGGCTTCATCTCCGGAGCGGCCGACTGCGGCACGTCGACGGTGACCTTGAGCGTCGCCACGTGGGCGATTTCGAACAGCGGCGTTTGGCTCGGGTTCACCAGCGTGCCCAGCTCGACCATGCGCCGGGTCACCACGCCGTCGAACCCGGCCGTGACGCGCGAGAAGCCGCGGAGCGCTCCAAGGCGGTCTGCGTCGGCCTGCGCGGAGTCGACCTGCGCCATGGCGGAGTTGAGGCGGCTCTTCGTCTCCTCTGCCTGCTGCTGGCTCGACACGCCTTCTTTGGCCAGCCGCTCGGCGCGCTCGGCGATGGCCCGGGTGAGCGCCACGTTTTTCTGCGCCTCGTCGAGCCGCGCGCGCGCCCGCTTCACGTCTTCATCGACCTCGGGCGTCTCGATGTCGGCGAGCACCTGGCCCGCTTTCACCGCGTCGCCGAGGTCGACGTAGAACTTGCGCACGAAGCCCGCACCGCGCGCGTACACCACGCTGCTCTGCTTCGGCGCGACCGAGCCGGGCAGGGTGAGCTCGTAGGCGCCCGGGGCCTTGGCCACCACCGCGACCACCACCCTCGGAGGCCCCAGCGCCTGCGCGTGCTGCGCATCGACCAGCGCGCCGCGGCGAAGCTTGGGCACCGCGCCCGCGACGACGAGCGCCGCCAAGCTCACCAGCGCGAGCGGAATCATCCACCGCCAGGCCGAGCGGGTCGACGTGGGGGGCAGGGCGGCGGCTTCAACTTTCGCTTCGGTGGTCATGCGGGTTCCCTCTGGAGGCCGAGCGGTGGGTCCATCAAATCGGGGTCCGTCACCTGCTGGTGCGCCGTGCGGCGCAGCACGCTGTAGATGATGGGTACGAGGAAGAGCGTGGCCACGGTGGCGCCGGTGAGGCCGCCCAGCACCGCGCGCCCGAGGGCCGCGTTCTGCTCGCCGCCTTCTGACAGCCCGAGCGACATGGGCAACATGCCGAGCGCCATGGCCATCGCGGTCATCATCACCGGCCGCAAGCGAACCCGCCCTGCCTCGAGCGCCGCCTCGACCGACGACAGCCCGTCGGGCCGCACCGAGTTGGCGAAGGTCACCACCAGAATCGAGTTGGCGGTCGCCACGCCGATGCTCATCACCGCCCCCATCAACGAGGGGATGCTGAAGGTGGTCTGGGTCACGAAGAGCGAGAGCACGATGCCCACCGCCGCCCCCGGGAGCGCGGTGAGAATGATGAACGGGTCGAGCCACGACTGAAAGTTGATGACCATCAGCGCGTAGACCAACAGCGCCGCCACCAGCAGGCCGAGGCCCAGCGACCAGAACGCCGACTCCATGCTCTCGAGCTGGCCGCGCACGGTGAGGGTCGAGCCCGGAGGCAGCTTCTTTCGCACCTCGTCGGTCAGCGCCGTCAGCGCTCCGGTGACCGCGCCGAGGTCGACGTCTTGAACGTCGGCGCGCACGTTGAACGTGGGCTGCACGTTGACGCGGGTCTGAAACGCGCTGGTGCGCTGGCGGCGCAAGGTGCCGAGCTGGCCCAGCTGCTGCGGCCCCTTCGAGGTCGCGACGCTCAGGCCCATCACCGCGTCGAGCGAGCTCATCTCCCGCTCGGGGATCTGCACCGCCACCGGGTAGCTCATGCCGGTCTTCGGGTCGCTCCAGTAGTTGGGGCTCACCTGGCCGCTCGACGACACCGCGAGCAGCACGTTGTTGGCCACGTCGCGCTGGGTGAGGCCCACCTCGCTCGCTCGGGCGCGGTCGACCTCGAACTGCAGCTTCGGCGCGTCGACCTGCTGGTGGAGCCGCACGTCGACCAAGCCACGCACCTTTCGCAGCGAGGCCTCGAGTTGCCGCGCCGCCGCGTAGGTCGCGTCACGCCGCTGCCCTGAAATCTGAATGTCTATGGCCGACGGCAACCCTAAGTTCATAATCTGGGTCACGATGTCGGCCGGCTGAAAATAGAACGACAGCCCAGGAAAGCGCTTCGGCAGCTCCTGGCGCAGCAGGCGCTCGTAGTCGGCGGTCGTCTTCTCTCGGTGGTCGTGCAGCACCACCAGAATCTCGCCGTCGTTGACGCCCACCGTGGCGCTGTCGGTGATGGCCAGGTTGTACCCGCTGAGCGCGCCGATCTGGTCGAGCATCAGCTCGCGGTCGCTGGCGGGGATCAGCTCGGCCAGCGCGCGCTCGACCTCGGCGAAGAGCACCTCGGTCTCCTCCAGCCGCGTGCCGGTCGGCGCCACCACGTGCAGCCGCAACTTGCCGGCGTCGATTTTGGGAAAGAAGTCGCGGCCCACGAAGGGCACCAGCAGCGCCGCTCCGAGCACGAGCGCGCTGAAGCCCGCCAGCACCGTCTTGGGTCTCCCCAGCGCCGCCTGGAGGAGCGCCACGTAGTGCCCGCGCACCCGCTCGAAGAAGCGCTCGAAGCCCTGGTGGAAGCGCGCGAAGAGCCCCGTGTTCGGAGCGCCGTGGTGCTCGAGCTCGGCCGCCAGCAGGTGCTTCACCATGGTCGGCACCAGCGTGCGCGACAGCAGGTACGACGCCATCACCGAGAAGGCCACCGCCAGGCCCATGGGCAAGAAGAGGAACTTCGCCGGCCCCTCGAGGAACACCACCGAGACGAAGACGATGCCGATGGCGAGCGAGGCGACGAAGGCGGGCACGGCGATCTGCTGCGCGCCGTCGAGAATCGCGCGGGTGAGCGGCTTGCCCATGGCCAGGTTGCGGTGGATGTTCTCGATTTCGACCGTGGCGTCGTCGACGAGAATGCCGACCGCCAGCGCCAGGCCGCCGAGCGTCATGGCGTTGATGCTGTGCCCCATGGCCCGCAGCAGCAGCAGCGCCGCCACCACCGAAAGTGGAATCGACACCGCGACGATGAGCGTCGAGCGCCAGCTCCCGAGAAAGACCAGAATCATCGCGGCGGTGAGGCACGCGGCGATGAGGCCCTCCACGAGCAACCCGTCGATGGCGTTGGTGACGAAGGTCGATTGATCGGCCAGCAGCTCGATGGAGAGCCCCTCGGGCGCCGACGCACGCAGCGTGGGCAACATGTCGCGCACCCGCTTCGCCACCGCCACCGTCGAGGCCTCGCCGGTCTTCATCACCGAGAGCACCACCGCCCGCTTGCCGTCGCGCCGCGCGATGTTCGTCTGCACCGCGAAGCCGTCGTGCACCCAGGCCAGCTCGCGCAAGAAGATGATCTGCCCGTCGGCGCGGCGAATCGGCAGGTCGTTCAGCGCGGTGATCGCCTCCGGGCTCGAGTTGAGGCCGAAGCGGTACTCGCGGTCACCCACCTTGGCCGAGCCGGTCGGCAGCGTCAGGTTCTGCGACGCCACCGCCAGGTTCACGTCGTGTGGCGACAGCCCGTATTGCCGCAGCGCCTCGGGGGCGAGGTCGACGGTGATCTGCCGCATCTTCCCTCCGGCGGGCAGCGGGAAGCGGGTGCCGGAGATGACCGACAGCGCGGTGCGCACCCGGTTGTTCACGTGGTCGAACACCTCGGCTTCGCTCATCACCTCGCTGGTGAACGCCAGCTGCACGATGGGCACCGACGACGCCGAGTACCGCAAGATGATGGGGGGAATGGTGTTCGGCGGCATGCGGCGGAGAATGGTCTGCGACGCCGCGGTGATCTGCGCCATGGCCGAGGCCACGTCGGTGCCCGGGTGGAGGAACACGCGAATCACGCTCACCCCGTCGAACGTCTCGCTCACCACGTTCGAGATGCCCGCGGTGTTGCCGGAGATGGAGAACTCGCTGAACTGGGTGATCTGTTGCTCCATCTGCTGCGCCGGCAGGCCGCCGTAGGTCCACACCACGCTGATGACCGGAATGTCGACGTTGGGGAGGATGTCGGTGGGCGCTTGCCGCAGCACCTGAAAGCCCCCGACGAGCAGCACCAACGCCATCACGACGAAGGTGTAGGGGCGCCGCAGCGCGAGCAGAACGATCCACATGGGGGTGAATAAGTAGACGGTGCGTCTCTTATTTCAACTGAAACTATTTTTCGGCGTGGGTCACGAGCGGCGAAGCCCGGGCGGAGAGCCACTCGCCGACCGCCGGGTACACCTCGAGGTGGGCCCGCTCGCCGATGACCAGGTCTCCGTGCCCGTAGTCCTGCTCGTGGCCAGCGGAGGCGCCGAACACCAGCAGCTGCTTGTCGGTGGTGGTCAGCGCGTCGAAGTACTTGCGCGACGCCGCCTCGGGCGCGAGCCCGTCGACCGTGCCCGCCACCACCAGCACGGGAATGGCGAGCCCCGCCGCGCCGGCGCGGTAATCGACGCTCCGGTCGAGGCTGCGAAACGCGTCGTGCGTCACCCAGTCTTCGAGCTGGCGCAGCACCCCGCGCCACATCGGGGCGATGGCGTTGGCCAGCAAGAAACGCTGCGTCGCGCCCGTCACGTTGCGCGGGTTGATGCTCGCGTTGGCCCACGGCACGTCGAAGCGCCCGGCCATCGGCGCAGCCGCCAGCGCCAACCAGTCGAGGGGGAACAGCCCGGCAGGAGACAGCCACTGCCCCGCACGGAGCAGCCAGCGGGTGCGCGGGTGCAGTTGGAAAAACACCGGCGAGCCAACCGTGCACACCGCCTTCACCTGCGGCGTCGAGGGCGCGGCGGCGAGGCCGATGAGGCCTCCGAGCGAGTGGCCCACCCACAACACCTGCTCGACCTTCGCGTCGTCGCACACCACCTTGAGCACCGCGGGTACGTCGTGGCTGACGATGTCGTCGAAGGTGGCGTCGGCCGGCCAGTGCGGAGGCACCGTGCCCCGCGTCCCCCGTACATCGACGGTGTACGTGTCGAAGCCGAGCCCGGTGAGAAACGCGGCGAAGTTCTGCGGCGCGATGAACTCGAAGAAGGCGTGGGTGTTGCCCAGGCCGTGGCACAGCACCACCGGCTCACGGAAGCGCTTGGTCGCCGCCCGTCGCACCCACACGTTGAGCCGCCAGCCGTCGTGGGTCGCCACCGGG
>JAEUJT010000362.1 GCA_016793525.1 Archangium sp.
GAGAGAGCGCTTCCCCGTCGAGCCGATCGAGATCGCTGAGGGCTTGCGCGGGGTGATGCTGCTGGCGCGCACCGGGCAAGAGATGTTCCTGAGCTCCGTCATCCACTCCGCCACCATCGCGCGCTTGGCGCTGCAGTCCGACGCGCTGCGGAGGCTGCTCCAGGCCGGCCCGTCGTTCAAAGAGATGGGCGTGTACTTTCAGTTGCTCACCGCCCTGCGCGCGAAGCGCTCAGACGGCGCGCACGAGAACGAGCTGATCGTCATCGACATGCCGGCCACCGGCCACACCCTCTCGCTCACGGGCCTGCCCGAGCTGCTGCTCCGGCTGGTGCCGAGGGGGCCGATCGCCGAGGCGCTGCGCGAGGGGAAGACGTATCTCAACGACCCAGCGCAGGCAGCCGCGGTGGTGGTGGCCATTCCCGAGACGCTGCCCGTGACGGAGTGCCTGGAGCTCCTCGAAGGGCTCCGCTCCACGTCGATGCACGCGGCGGCGGTGGTGATGAACCGCGTGCCGGCCGACCCCTTCACGCCGTCGGAGCGAGCGGCGCTCGACGAGGTGCTGACGCGAACCCCCACCCTCGGCGTCGATGGCTTTCGCCGGCCCAAGCGATCTCACGAGGAGATCGCCCGGCTGCGCGCGGCGACCTCGGTGCCGATTCGCCTGGTGCCTGAGCTTCCGCAAGCGGGTCTCATTGGGGCGGTTGCGGAGGCGTTGGCATGACGGCGCTCCCCATCGGCGAGCTGCTGCGAACCCGGCGCGTCATCGTCTGCTGTGGTGCGGGCGGTGTCGGGAAAACCACGACCGCGGCGGCGCTGTCACTCGCCGCGGCTCGAGCAGGGCGGCGGGTGCTGGTGCTCACCATCGACCCCTCGAAGCGCCTGGCCGAGACGCTCGGCGTTACGCGAAATCCCCCCGCGCCGGTGGCCATCTCCGCCGATCGGTTGAAGGCCGCGGGCATCACCACCGGGTCGCTCCACGCGTGGATGTTGGATCCAAAACTGGTGGCCGATGAGTCGATTCGCCGCCTGGTGAAGAAGCCGGCCGACGCCGAGCGCGTCTTGAGCAACCGCATCTACCAGCAGGTCTCGCAGATGGTGGCGGGCATGCACGAGTACACAGCGATGGAGGCGCTGCACCGCTTCGTCAACGAAGGCCGGTACGATCTCGTCGTGCTCGACACGCCGCCGTCTCGCCACGCGCTCGACTTTCTCGAGGCGCCGAGGCGGCTGGCTGGGCTGGTCGAAGGCCGCGCGCTGCAGGCGTTTCTCCCGAAAAAAGACAGCCTGGTCGCCCGCGCCGCGTCGAAGGTGTTGGAGAAGGTGCTCGGCGCGGTCTTCGGCGAAGAGTTCGCGTCGGAGTTCATCACTTTTCTCTTCTCGTTCTCTTCGATCTTCGCGGCGCTCAACGTCGACGTGAATGAGATGCGCACGTTCTTGAGCGGGTCTGACGTGGCGTTTCTGCTCGTGACCTCGCCCGCGCCAGAGACGCTGACCGAAGCGCTCTTCTTCCGCGACAAGACGCGCGAGCTGGGCCTCCCCTTTCGCGGTTTCGTGTTGAACCGCAGCCGGGCGAGCAACGTCGACGATGCCTGGCCCGATGAGACCACGCTGGGCGCGCTCTCCACCGAGGCGCTGGCGGGGCTGCCGAAGCTACAGGCCATGGCCCAGGTCGAGCTCGAGGCGGCGCGAAGGCACGCGGCGCTCCTGGGCGAGCTGCGCACCCGCGCCGGAGACGAAGGCGTGGCGCTGGCCGTGCCAGAATTGCCGCAGGGCGCCGATGATCTCACCACGCTGCTCGCGGTCGCCGACGTGCTGGCGGCATCGTGAGCGCGGGGCGACTAGACTGACGGTGATGCTCTCGCCGGTGCTGACGCTGCTGATCCTCGCCGCCGACCCCGTGATCGGCTCGGTGGCGCCGGGCACCGAGAACAGCCGCCCGTACTGCGCTGGCACATACGCCGACGACTTCGTGGCGCTGTCGAAGAGCGCGGTCGAGCTGAGCAGCCGAGAGGCGAACTTCACCTCGTGCCTGCGCACGTTGGCCACCTACGAGTGCCTCTCATACGCAAGCGACGGCTCGGTTCGCCGCACCAAGAAACAGGCCACCGCGCACGGCACGGCCTTCGGCTTTCGCCGGCTCGGCACGGAGACGCTGCTCGTCACCAACGCGCACATCGCCGAGTGGCCGGTGGTGACCGACGAAGAGCACACCGTCTCGGGCGTCCCCTCCGGTTGCAAACGCATCTCCGAACAGCTGCGCATCGTCGATAACGAAAAAGACACCTTCGACGGCGACGACATCTCGCTGACCAAGATGGTGTCTGACCCCGTGCTCGACGTGGCGGTGGTGAAGGCCAAGGGAGCGCTGCCGATCATGCCGTGGAAGGTGGGGCACAGCGCGGCGCTGAGGGAGCGCAACGTGGTCGAGGTGCGCGGCTTTCCACTCGGCGCGTTCAAGGCCACCGTGCAGGGCCGGGTCACGTCGGCGTTCGATCACGACGACTTCAAAGACTGGGATCACGACGACTTCGTGGTCGACGCGCAGCTGTCGGGCGGGAACTCGGGCTCTCCGGTGCTGGCGGTGAATTGCGCCACCGGTGAATACGAGCTGGTCGGCATCTTCCACGCCGACTACTCCCGCGGCAGCTCACTCAACGTGGTGGTGCACATCGACCAGGTGCTGGGCCTGCTGACGACGTTGAAGCGCACCGTCTCCACCCGCGCCGACTCGGCGATGTTGAGCAGCCAGGGGAGAAAACGGCTCCTCGAGGCGCTCGGCGAGGTGGGCCACCTGTACGCCCCACTGGGCGGAACGCCGGTCGAGCTGCGCGCCCGGGCCGACGGAGCAGTGCTGTACCAGATGTACCCGCGCGACTTTCCGAGCCGCGGGTGGCCGGTGATGGTGATCGAAGATCTCGATCGCTCGCGCGAAGGCGGCTTCGGTCAGCTCGGCCGGGTGTGGATTGGCAACGCCCGCGGCTTGAAAGAAGTGACGGCGGAGGCGCTCGAAGACGACGAGCGGGTGACGCTGAGCAAGGCGCTCGACGTGCTGCGGCGGCTGAGCCTGCTGGTGGCCAACCACCGCCGCGCCTCGGTGCGCGCAGAGGCCTCGCGTGAAGCCGCCGAAGAGCTGCTGCGGCTCG
>JAEUJT010000392.1 GCA_016793525.1 Archangium sp.
AGGGAGCTCTCCACGCGGCTCCAACGTCTCGGGATCGAACGCGCGCAGGGCAGTCGGCGTGGCGATGAGCACGCGGTTGGCCTTGCTCGCGTACACCGCCGGCGTCTGCGAGTTGGTCAGCACCGCACGGCGACCGTCACCGAGCGTCACCCGCTCGATGCCTCCGTCTTCGCTCTTCCGAACGCCGTACCAGGTGTACCCCCCGTCCTCCGCGAAGAGCGGGAAGACGAGCGACGACTTCGCCAGCACCGTGCCCGGACCACCGGAGAGGTTCGGCGGCACGGAGTTCACGCCCACGGGAATCGCCCGCACCAGCGGCACTCGGCCCACCTCGGCCAGCCGCGCGCGGTACGGCACCATCAGCTCGTAGCGAACCGGCGCGTGCTCATCGACCGTCACCTCGAGGTGGAACGGCTGCAGCTGCGGCCCGCGGATCCGAAGCTCCGGCGGCGGGGAGATGATGGTGAAACCCGTCGTGGCGCCTCCGTCGAGCTCGGTGAGGGTGACGTTCCAGTTCGTGCCTGCGTCTTCAGAATGCGCCAGCAGCACCGTGAGCTCCGCGGGTGGGAGGCCGACGCGCAACATCGGGTTCCTCGGCACGCAGCGCTTGTCGATGATGCTGCCCATCTGCCCGGTGGCGAAGAGCTCGCAGCGCTCGGTAGCCGCGCAGGTGTTGGTGCAGAGCGGCTCCAGCAGGCCGTCTTCTTCGTTCGGCAGGTAGCGCCGCGCGGTCACGTAGAGCCGCGCATCGCTGAGCACCCAGCCGGCGAGCACCATGGCCGACCCGTCGGGTGTGGGCGTGAATTCACCGCTGACGGAGCGCTCCGTCACCCGGCATTCGACGACGTCGTTCGGGTCGGCGCAGGCGTTGCCGGTGAAGGTGGTGGTGAGCGGCGGCGACACCTGCCGAAGCACCTCCGCGCCCTCGGCTTCGATGATGCCGCCGAACGTGAAGTGGGTGCTCTCGATGCGCACCAACACCTTCTTCGAGCCCGGCGTTGGCAGCAGCGTGCCGGGGGCGGGGTTGCCGCGCATCCACTCGCCGTTGCGGTAGTGCACCAGCACGCCGCCCACCACCGCTTGGAAGTCGTCGAGCGTGCCGTTCAGCGCCGGCTGCACCTCGTTGCTGTCGATGTTGTCGAAGCAGGTGACGCTCTGCTGCTGGCCGTTCCAGTCGAAGAGCGGAGCGCACATCTCATACGGCCAGCTCGTCGCCGTGCTGACGCTCCCTCCGAGGAGCCTGAAGCCGCGGGGGCCCACTGGGCCGATGACACCCCCGCCTTGAATCGTTCGCCAGCTGCCGCCGTTGAGCACCTGCGAGCTCGAGCCGACGACGTGCTGCCCGTCGAACGCGTAGAGCTCTTGGCTGCCCGGCGGCGAGCTGGGGAAGTCGGGCAGCGCGGTCCACGAGGAGCCATCGAAGTAGGCGAGCTTCTTCTCGGCGCTCACCAGCAGCGCGTTCGGGTCGAACGTCATGTGGAAGCGGAGCACCGCCGTCGGCAGCGGCGGCCGCGGCAACTGCGTGGAGGTTCCGCTCCCGAAGTCGACCGAGAAGAAGTCGACGCTCGCCGCGCTCACCGTGCGCACGTCGTTGTTCACGCCCGCCGGTTGGTACACCTCGACCACCGTGCGGCTCGAGGTGACGTGCGTCGTGACCCGCGGCGCGCGCAGCGGGTGGCCCTCGGTCACCACCAGGCCGAGCCTCGGGTCGAGACCCTTGCGCGGCTTCCCCGAAAACGGAGGCCACGGGCTGCACGCGCTCCCGGCCACCAGCGCCGCCATCACCATCGCGCGCTTCACGGAGACACCCCGCGCACGTCGCACCAGAAGAGCGAATCGCCCAGCGTGTGGTCGGCTTCGCTCTGGCATTTCTCGGTGCCGGTGCAGCTGAGGTTCTGCGGAATCACCGAGCGGTAGAGGCGCAGCGGGAACCAGAAGCCGGTGAAGGGCGAGCCCCGAGCGTCTTTGATGCCGTCACCCGTCTCGGCTTCGAAGAACGCCGGCACGAAGGGGCCGAGCGCGCCGAGTTGGCGGTCTCCCTCGAGCTGTACCCGGCCTTTGCCGCGCAGGTCAGGGAGGTTCAAGAACATGCCCGTTTTGCCCGGCTTCGAGCAGTCGATGACGAACCCGGTGCCCTTGATGGTGAGAATGCCGCACAGGCAATCGGTGGGCGCCCAGCCGGCGAAGTCATTCGTGCCAGGGCCGATGATCTGCGCGAAGTCGGGGTCGTCGGCGCGGGCCGGGTCACAGGCCAACAGCGCGAGCGCCGGCGCGAGGAGCAAGAAACGGTGCATGGGGTTCTCGTGTTTCAGGGTGAAAAGGAGGGACGACCAGGGGCGTTGCGCGCCGAGGCCTCAGACGTGCTGGTGCCGGAGAAGCGCAGCGTGAAGGTGCCGCGCGCGCCGGTGCTCTCCTCGGGAGTGAGCACGATGTCGCTGAAGTGCAACGTCATGCCCGAGGCGACGTCGAGCAGGTCGATGACGATCTCTCCATTGCCCGCGCGCCAGGTAGGCCCGAGGCCGCCGTCGGTGAGCTGCTCGCTGTACGAGAACCGCGTCGGGCTCGGGGGGTTGTTCGTCACCGGAGAGCCGAGGTGCAGCTTGCCGTCCCACGTCTGCACCGCGATGTCGTTGCAGTCGATGTACAGCGCGCGCTTGGGCATGTCGCCGTCGCGGATGGACATGTTGAGCACCGTCTGCGGGTAGCTGCCCTTCGACAGCCAGAGGTACTTCATCAGGTCGTTGCTGAAATCGCCGGTGATGACGTTGCAGTCGCTCGACGGGTTCTCCACGTGCAGCACCCGGTCATCGCGCTCCGCCGGAGGGTCGAGGCGCTCGAGATCGGCCAGCCAGAACTCGGCGTCGGTGGTGCCGATGCTCAGCTTCACCTGCGCGGTGCCCGACGCTTTCCCTCGCGGCGGCAACATGCCCGACACGCCGGCCACGCCGTGGCGGAATGCCGTGAACTGCCCGTAGGTCGGCTCGAACACACCGTCGAGAGCCACCTTCGCCGGGAGCGCTCGCACGCGGTTGGTCGTCAACACACCGCCGATGAAGGGTGAGCCGCCTGGTGTGTCGCCGGCCTTGGAGACCGCCGAGAACTCCGCGGTGACTTCTTTGCCGTCGACGGTGAACACCGCGCGGTAGCGGGCGACGAAGCGGTTCTCGTTGGGGAAATACTCCGGCGTGATGTCTTCGAACGGAGGGCCATCGTCGGGGGCTTTATCGGGGC
>JAEUJT010000409.1 GCA_016793525.1 Archangium sp.
CGGGCGCACCGAACTGCGCGACGGAGTTGAACTGGGCCATCACCGAGGGCCGGGTGTTGATGTAGCCGATGTAGCGTTTGCCGATCGCGGAGAGCGCTGACATCCACTCCCGCACGCCGAACGACGTCACCCGCGTCACGCCATCGAAGTCGACCACCAGGTGCCCCGACCCCGCCAGGCGAACGAAGGCTGCCTTGTCGAACGTCTCATTGATGACGCCGACGAGCTTCAGCACTGTCCCGGTGGGGAAGACGTTCTGGATGATCTGCATTGTCTGACCGGACCCGACCCGGCAGGGCCATTATGGGGTCACTCCGGCATCAGGTCCAAGCGAAGTAAACCGAAGTTCAGACCGTATGTCGGGGGCTGTCGGCAGCGCAGGGGCCCGCGCGCAACAGCGACGTAGCTGCGTTTCGTGCGTTCCTCTGGCACGGTGCGCCGCATGATGAAGCCCGTTTCGGTGATCGCGCTCGCTGCGGCGCTGCTGGGGTGCCCGGCCGTCAATTCCCGGCCCTGCGCGACCGATCTCGAGTGCGCGGCAGATCAGCGCTGCCGGCGCGGCGCCTGTGGCCCCCTGTGCGTCGACGACTCCGAGTGTGGCACCGCCCAGGTGTGCCGGAGCGGTACGTGCGCGCTCCGCCCGGAGTGCGCGGCAGACACTGACTGCGCCACCGGCTTCGAGTGCCGCGACGAGCGCTGCGCCTGTCTCGACGACGCGTCGTGCCTGGCCAACCAGCGGTGCCTCGCCGGCGCCTGCGAGACACGCGCGCGCTGCACCGGCGACCGCGACTGCCTGGGGAAAGGCCACTGCGAGGTGACGCAAGGGGTGTGTCTCCCCAGCTGCGTGCAGGCGTCTGACTGCGCGCCCCAGCTCGACCCGAACATCGCGCTCGGCATCTACGCGTGCGTCAGCAGCGCCTGCACGAGGCGTTGCCTCACCGACGCGACCTGCGGCGGCCAGGGGCTGATCTGCGCCGCTGGGCTGTGCCGGGTGGCCGATTGCAAGACGCGAGGCGACTGCCCCGCGGAGCAGTACTGCACCAGCGCGAGCTTCGGCCGGTGCGCCACGTACACTGCGTGCACCGACACCAGCGAGTGCCTGCGCAACTTCCAGTGCCGACGCTTCACCGCCAACGAGTGCCCGCCGGGCTTCGATTGCACCCAGTCGATCTGCCAGGAGCTCCCGCAGTGCTTCGCCGACGGAGACTGCGTCACCGGCGTGCCCGGGACGCCGACCGCGCAGCAGACCGGGTTCTGCAGCGAAGGCCACTGCCAGCCCACCACGTCGTGCACGACGTCGAGCCAGTGCACGACGGCGCAGCGCTGCATCGGCCAGCTCTGTGTCCCCTTCGTCTGCCGCGGGCATGCGGAGTGCGGTGACGGCAAGGCCTGCGTCGACGGCGCCTGCAGCGAGGGCCCCGCGCCCGCGCAGATCTTCCAGCTCCGAGTCTCCCCGACGCGCCTGCTGCTCGAGGTCGGAGACTCCGCGCAGCTGCACCTGCTCGCCTTTCGACTCGACGGAACCTCTTTCCCGCTGGCCTCAGGGGCCTTCACGGTCGTCGACGCGCAAGGCCTGCCGTCGGCCGACGCGTCGGTGACGGCGCAGGGCCGCGTCACCGCGGTGAGCCCCGGCGCGGTCACGGTGCGAGCGCAGGTGGCTGGCTCCACGGTCGGGCCGGTCGAGGTCTCGGTGGTGATGGTGGCTCCGGTGACCGCCGGCCGGCGGGTGGTGGTGGTCGACGCAGCGACGAAGCGGCCACGCGCGAACGCGGCGGTCGTCGGCTGCGAAGGCGTCTGCGCGACGCACGTCGAGGTGGTGACCGGGGCCGACGGCGTGGCGCTCTTCCCCACGCTCGGCACCGGGAGCGCGTCATTTTCGGTCGCGGCGAGCGAGCTGAGGGCCGATGGCCTCCCAGCGTACGAGCGGGTGAGCGTCATCGCCACCAGCGCGGCCGACGTGTACGTGCCGCTGCGGGCGAACGGGGTCGAGGCGAGCGCTGGCTTCAACGTGTCGCTCGCCTTCACCCAGGTGAGCTCGAGCGGCAGCTCGTGGGCGGGCTTCGTGGCGTCGTCGATCGATGACGTGCCGAGCGTGCGCCCAGCCGATCTGCTCGGAGAGAATTTCCTCGTCACCATCGACACCATCAACCAGCGGGTGCCGATTCCCGCGTCGCTCGTGGTGTACACGTCGCCGGCCTTCGGCTTCCCCCAAGAGGTGAAAGAGCGTTCGTACGGCCGCGCCGACCCGGGCACGCGCTTTCTCGCGGGGTACGCGGGCCGCGCATCGATCGACGAGTTGGTGTCGCTGCGTTCACTCGACTTTCTCGGGTACCTGGGCGCCTTCGACATCGCGCTCGACGCCAACGTGCCGGTCGAGGTGCGGCTCGACGTGCCCGACACCACCGACATCAACGGCAACGGGCTGTGCACGAGCATCACGCGCTGCCCGATGGGCACCGAAAAAGTGGCCGACTACGCCAACTTCACCCGGCGCTCGATGACGCCCAACCGGCCCCAGCAGCGGCGCACCGAGGTGGTGTTGCCGCGGGTGGCCAACGACGTGGCGGCTGTCATGGTCGCCGCGGTCGAGCTCGACGCTGAAGCGGGCATGCTGCCGGTGGGCTTCACGTCACGCACGCCGGGCACCCCGGGAATGGACGGCACGCGCGCGGTGGAGACGGTGACACTGCGCAGCGGGCCTCCGTACAACGGCATCGAGATCGCGCGGCCCGGCGTGTGGGCGGTGGCGACCGATTCGCAGGGTACGGCGGTGAGCGCTCGGCTGCAGACAGCCGCGTCATTGCCGGAGCGGGTGTTGGTGGCGCCGTTCCTCCCGTCGCCCGGTCGGCCGTCATTCACACCGGCGACCCGAACGCTGTCGCCCGCTCAGCCAGAATGGGCCTCGGTGCACTCCTCGGGCGGAGAACTGGCGCGGCTGACGGTCTCCGGCGCCACCCAACAGCACGCCGTCTACTTCGCCATTGGCGCTGGGCAGACGGCGGTGGCGCTCCCTCCGGCGCCGACCTCAGGCGGCGATGACCCGGCCGGTCAGGCGGTGCCGCGGCTCGAGCTGGTCGCGATGGACCTGGTCTCTGGGCTCTCGGTCGACGACGTGCTGACGCTGCGCGGGGTCAACCTGACGACGCTCACCCAGGGCCTCGACGGGTACTGCCGAGTCGACCGCTAACCAAATAAAACGACACGCCATTTTCAACATTGCAACGATCTCGGGTCGACATGACCCGAGGGGACGGTACAGTGCGGCCCGTGACGTCGGAAACAATCATCGGCATCGATTTGGGCACCACGAACTCGTGCGCGGCGTACGTCGACGGGTACAAAGACGGCGCGCCGAACGTGAAGCTCATTCCCTACAAGGGCGGCGAGTACACGATTCCCTCGATCTTCGCGATCGACGACAAGGGCAATGAGCTGATCGGGTACGAGGCCAAGCGGCAGTGGCAGCTCAACCCGCGCAACACCATCTACGGCGCCAAGCGCCTGGTGGGCCGCACCGCCACAAGCGACGTGGTGGAGACGATGAAGAAGGTCGTGCAGTACGGCGTGAAAGCCTCTGACGACAACAAAGAAGTCGTCATCGAGGTCTCGAAGAAGGAGCTGACGCTGCAAGAAGTGTCAGCCCGAATCCTCAACAAGATCCGCGACGTGGCGTCGAACTACCTGCGCGTGCCGGTGAACAAGGCGGTGGTGACGGTCCCCGCGTATTTCTCCGATCGCCAGCGCCAGTCGGTGAAAGACGCCGGCAAGCTCGTCGGGCTCGAGGTGGTGCGCATCATCAACGAGCCCACCGCTGCGGCGCTCGCGTACGGCGTCTCGAAGCACCTGAAGGAAAAGGTCATCATCTACGACCTGGGCGGCGGCACGTTCGACGTGTCGGTGATCGAGATTCGCGACCAGGTGTTCGAGGTGAAGGCCACCGGCGGCGACATCTTCCTGGGCGGCATCGACTTCGACAACGCGATGATCCACTACGTGCTGAACGAGTTTCAGCAGAAGACGGGCATCGACCTCTCCACCGACCCGGTCGCGATGCAGCGCATCAAAGATCTGGCCGAGCGCACCAAGTGCGATCTCTCGGCGCGCGAAGAGGCGCCCTTCAACATTCCGTTCATCACGATGACGCCGCAGGGCCAGCCCCTGAACATCGAGATGAAGTTCACCCGCAAGCTGCTCGAGAAGCTGACGAGTGAGCTGGTCGACCGCACGCTGAAGATCGTGGCCAAGGTGCTGGTCGATTCGGGGCTGTCGACCAAAGACATCGACGAGGTGATGCTGGTCGGCGGGCAGACCCGCATGCCGGTGGTGCAAGACCTGCTGACCAAGTTCTTCGGCAAGCTGCCGTCGAAGGGCGTGCACCCCGACGAGGCGGTGGCGATCGGCGCGGCGCTCTATGCGTTCTCGCTGACCGACAACACCAACCTGCGCCTGCAGCTGCTCGACGTGATTCCCATGGGCATCGGGCTCGAGAAGGGCGACGGGCAGATGCACGTCGTCTTCCCTCGCAACTCGCCGATTCCGAACGCGAAGCAGCTCACCGGCACGACGAGCAAAGACAACCAGACCGAGCTGATCATGCGCATCTACCAAGGTGACCATGACGTCGCGAACCGCAACGAGCAGCTCGGCGAGTTCACCTTCGCGGGCATTCCCACCAAGTCGGCGGGGCAAGCCCAGGTCGAGATGACCTTCGACGTCAACGTTGAGGGCATTCTCACCCTCACCGCAAAAGACCCCGGCACGGGCAAAGAGCTGAAGACCACCGTGCGCGTCACCCAGACGTAGAGTGGCCAGCCGATGAGGCCAGGGAAGAAGCGACTCTTCCTGGTGCTGATCACCATGCTTCGCGCCAACCGCACGCCGGTACCGCAGCGCGCCGTGAATTCGTGAAAACGGGCGGCGTCGGTAGCGGGCGATGCGCACTCCCCTCCTCGCCGTGATCGCTGTGGTGTCAGTCGTCGGCTGCGGGTTCCAGCCGCTCGATATCCCCGTCTGCCCCGACGACGGGGGCTTGCCTGCGCAGATCGCCTGCGCGGCCGACGCCGGGCCATGCGGGTACCCGGTGGAGCGCACGGTGCGCCAGCCCGATCGAACCAAGGCCTTCGACGTGTTGTTCATCGGCGAAGGCATCGCGTCGACCGCCGAGCTCCGCGCCTTGACCGAGGGCTGGTACTCCGAGATGGAGCGCAGCTCCCCTGTCTTCTCCGAGGCCGCCCCGCTCACCAACCTCTACTGGCTCGACCTGGGCCGAAACGAAGCGCGGGCGCTGCGCCTGGGCACCTGCCGAACGATGAACCAGCTGCGCATGGACGAAGCGCTGATCGCTCG
>JAEUJT010000413.1 GCA_016793525.1 Archangium sp.
TGTTGAGCGATGAAGGCGGCTACCAGTGGAAGCTGGCGGGCTCGGTCGCCTTCGAGACCAGCCCCGGGCTCGAGGTGCAGGTCGCCGTCACGCCGGTGCGCGACGGGAAGCAAGCAGACATCGCCAAGCGCTTCGTGCTCAAGCTGCCCGCTCGCCCGGTGATGCTCGCCGAGGTCGATGACGCGCCGCTCCCTCCGCCGCCGAAGCCGGTGCTCGCGAAGGTGGTCGTTGACGCGGGTCCTCCTCCTCCGCCGCCGCCGTTCATTGCACCTCCGCTCGTGGCCGCGACCCCGAAAGAGCGCGCGCCGGTGATGGCGGACGACTCCGCTCCGTCGGTGCAACGCAGGCCCGAGCGTCGCTCTCCCCGTGAGCCGAATGTGGCCGCGGCTGAGCCTGCTCCGAGCGCGCCCGCCGCTGAGCGGTTTTCACCTCAACCGGAGGTGCTCGACGCCGGTGCGGCGGTGGTCGACGCGCCTCCTCCGGTCGCTCCGCCGCCGCCCGTTGTCGTCGTTCGCCCGCCTGCGGCTCCGCCCGCCGAGGGTGGTGGGCTGCGATGGGTGCTCATCGGCGCTGGAGCGCTCGCGTTGGTTGGCCTCTTCATCGCCCTGGCGCGCCGCCGCAGTCAGGTCCCCCGCATCGACGAGTAGCCCACAACGCTGGCCTCCCGCCCGACAGGAACACGTCGACCCCGAATTGAAGTGTCAGGGAGCGCCGGCGTCTCGCGTGGAGGTGCCGATCTGCCCCAGAAACGCAGCGAACGGCGGTGGCGGGGTGAGATCTTTCTTCGCCGCCTGCTTTCGAATGCCGGCGATCGTCTCGCGCGCCCAGTCTTTCTGAAAGAAGTTCACCACCCACGCTGGGAGTGACCCTCGGGGGTCGGTGTGAATCTCCACCGTCAGCCGCGATGACGACGCGCCGACCGGCTCGATGATGTAGCGCGCCGAAAGCACCCCGCGCACGACGCCCGCGCGCTCCGGGGCCAACGGCGTCTCGGCGGGCCGGGAGACCATCGTCACGACGCCGGTCGACGAATCCACCGACATGGTGACGCGGGTCACGAAGTCGCGATCGCTGACGATCAGCGGCATCGAGGCGTGGTTGTACTCGAGGTACTCCGTCGGGCTGAGCTGCTCGAGCACCTTCGCCTCGGCCAGGCTATCGACCCACTCCGGCGCGCGATCGTCGTCGACCAGCACCAGCGCCACCCGCTGAGGAGGCGCGTCGACCACCCCCGTGCCCTTCACCGATTTGATCGGGCTCCCCGGCGTCGCGCGGCGGAAGACCGTGACGTCGTCGGCGGTGGTCGATTCCTCCCACGCTGGCTCGACCCCACCGTCGGGCGCCGAGCCCGCGAGCACGAGCAGCAAGGTCGGGAGCAACGGCATGGGCGCGGCGCGTAGCACAGCGAACGGTGAGAAGAACCAGCCGGTGCGGCGTGCCGAGGCCAACGGCGCGGCGAGCGTCCCGAAGTGCGTGACGCCCATCACCGGCACGACGTTCGCCCTCAGCGCGCTGAATGCGCAGCCTGACGAGCGCTGCCGAGCCGAGCGCGTTCCCGCCGCGGGTGAAATGTGTCCACCGTGACGTCGCGCCCGTCGCTGTGGAAGGTGATGGCCCCGTCGAGATCGGTGCGGAGCATCTGCGCGCCGACCGACTCGTAGCGCTCCACCACCTCTCCGTTGGGAAAGCCGAAGCGGTTGTGCAGGCCCACGCTGAACACCGCGTACCGTGGGTGCGTCTCCTCCACGAAGCGGGGCGTCGAGCTGGTGCGCGAACCGTGGTGCGGCACCTTGAGCACCGTCGCCGGCCCGGCCGTGAGCACCGCCTCGGCGGCCTCTTCAACGTCGCCGGTGAGGAGGAAGGTCACCTCGCCGTGGCGTACGCGGAGCACGATGGAGCGATCGTTCTCTCCCTCGAGCAGCGCGCGATCGGCCGGAGGCCCAAGCACCTCGATGCGCACATCTCCCAACTGAACCGGCGCGTGCCCGACCTCGATGGCCTCCACCTCGGCCTCATCGGCCGCATCGGTCACCTCTTCGATGAGCGTCCCTGTGGTCGCCCCCGCGGGGAGCCAGAGTCGCTTCACCGGCAGCTCGCGCAAGGTCGAGGCGAGGCCCAAAGCGTGGTCGGGGTGGGGGTGCGACAGCACGGCGAGATCGAGCGAACGAATGCCGCGCTGCTTGAGGAACGGGAGCACCGTTTTTCGGCCCGGGTCGGCGCCGTGCGGGTTGCCTCCGCCGTCGATCAGCGCGTGGTGACCTCGGCTGCTCACCACGATCGCGTCTCCGTGCCCCACCGAGAGAAACGTGACGTCGGTGGTGTTGGCTTCGGTGGGCACGATCATGAGCCACCCCAGGAGCGCGAGCCCTGCCACGCCGAGGGCTCTCCACCTGCGGGTCAGCAGCACGATCGCAAGGAGGCACAGGAGCCAGCCGACGACGAGCGACAGCGGCGGCGCGGGAATCTCCACCGCCGCTCCGGGAACATTCGCGAACCACCGCGCGCACCGGAGCAGCACGTCGGCCAGTTGTACGCCCGCCCACACCAGCGGCGCCGCCAGCGCGGGGGAGGCGACGAAGACGGCTGCTGCCAGTGCTGACACCACCGTCAACACGCCGCACAGGGGAAGCGTCACCACGTTCGACAGCACGCCGGCGAGCGAGACTCGCTGAAACACCAAGGCGATCAACGGCGCGGTCACCGCCGTCGCCGCCAACGACGCGACGACCGATTGGAGCACCACCTCCAGGGCGCGCCGAGGCCATGGGTCGATCGGCGTCGCCGGCCGCAGCGGAATCGCCCTTCGAAGCATCGGCGCGAGGAGAATCAGCGCTCCCACCGAGAGAAAGGAGAGCTGCACCGACAGCTCGAACGGCGTCGACGGGTCGATGAACGTCATCACCGCAGCGGCGACCGCGAGCGCATTCAACGCATCTCCGCGGCGCATCAACGCCACACCCGCCAACAGCACCGTGCTCATCACCGCCGAGCGAATCGCCGGCGCCTGGAACCCCGTGAAGGCCACGTACAGCCACACCAGGGGAATGGCGGCGGGCGCTGCCACGCGGCGCACGTCGAGGCTCTGCAGCGCGCGGAGTGGCAGCCGGAGCATGACCCAGCGCAGGACCGCCAACAGCACCAGCGCCAACACCGCCACGTGCAAGCCACTCACGGACAGCACGTGGGCCAACCCGCTGCGCGCGAACTCGTCTTCCGTGAGGGGCTCGAGCTGGGCGCGTTGACCTGCGGCGAGGGTGAGGAACAGCGCCGCCGCTTGGGGGTCTCCCTCGTACAGGGTCGCCGCCTCGGCCAGCGCCCGATGCGTGGCGCCCATCCACGTTCGCCACGCCGACGGCTCCGAGGCCACGACGAGCGCGGTTTCGTCGAAGCTCCCAGTGGCGACGAACCCTCGTCGGCGGAGCGCCTCGGCGCGGCTCCATTCGCCCGGGTTTGACGCGGGCCGAATCGGCCGGAGCCGCGTCTCCACCACCACCCGCTGTCCCGGGTACACGACGCGCGTCGAACGTGCGGAGCTGAGCGCGACGCCCACGTCGCACGGCTGGCCATCACATCGGCCGACGGCCACCGAGAGCGTGACCCCGTC
>JAEUJT010000111.1 GCA_016793525.1 Archangium sp.
AGGGCGCGGGTGTCGCAGAGCTTGTAGACGGTGGCGGTGCAGACCCCGAGTTGGGCGGCCACGTCCTTCACGGTGAGCAGCGTCTCCGCCGCCCTCAAAGTCCGCACCTCCGGCGCACCTCGGCGAGTGACAGAGGGTCCGCTCAGTACCAGACCATCCACTACCGGTGTGCGCGCGCCCCCAGTGGTGGCGCCACCTTGCGCGACCATCTTCGACGTTCCCACACGGGAGAAATCGGCGACGCGGCTTGGGGTGCAAGTGGTCGTTGGTTCAAATCCAATCGCCCCGACCATTGAAGGGCCTGATTCGCAAGGGGAAACCCAAGCGAGTCAGGCCCTTCGTTTTTTGGCGGCCCTCTCGTTTATTCGCGGGTCGCCGCTGACCCGTCGGCAGAAAATGCCGCGCGCCCCGAGGTTCGTTACGATTTGGAGAATGCGGACTGTAGCGATGTTCCCTCCAGCGCTCTCCGGCATCGACGGCTCGAAGGCTGGGCGGCTGATCGAGATCATTCAAGAGCTCTCCCTCGCGCGTTCGCTCGAAGCGGTGATGGCGATCGTTCGGACGGCGGCACGCGAGCTGACCGGTGCTGACGGGGCCACCTTCGTGCTGCGCGACGGAGGCAACTGCTACTACGCCGACGAAGATGCCATCAGCCCGCTGTGGAAGGGTCGTCGCTTCCCGCTCACGGCGTGCATCAGCGGCTGGGCGATGCTCAACAAGCAGTCCGTCGCGATCGAAGACATCTACCTCGACGCGCGAATCCCCCACGACGCGTACCGGCCGACCTTCGTGAAGAGCCTGGTGATGACGCCCATTCGCGCATCTGCGCCGGTCGGCTCGATCGGTACCTACTGGGCCCGCACCCGCGTCGCGCCGCCCGAGGAGATTCGGTTGCTGCAGGCGCTCGCGAACAGCACGTCGATCGCCATTGAAAACGTCGAGCTGGTCAACGACCTCGAGCGACGGGTTCGCGAGCGCACCGCCCAGCTCGAGGCTGCGAACCGCGAGCTCAAGTCATTCTCGTATTCGGTCTCGCACGATCTGCGCGCGCCGCTACGGGCGATCGACGGCTACAGCCAGTGGCTGATGGACGACGAGGGCGAGAAGCTCGCGGGCGACTCGAAGAACGCGTTGGTTCGCATCCGTGAATCCGCCGCGCATATGGGGCAGTTGATCGAGGCGCTCCTCGGCCTGGCCCAGCTCAGCCAGTCTGCGCTGACGTTCAGACGCGTCGACGTGGGGGCCGTCGCGCGCGGAGTGGTCGAGACGCTTGGTCGGGCGCACCCCGAGCGTGTGGTCGAGGTCTCGATTCAAGAAGGCCTGATCGTTGAAGCCGACGAAGCGCTGATGCGCGTGCTGATGACCAACCTCCTCGGCAACGCGTGGAAGTTCACCAGACACACGCCGAACGGCCGCATCGAAGTGTTGTCTCAACCTGTCGGAGACCGCGTCGAATACGTCGTGCGCGACAACGGTGCGGGCTTCGACATGGCCCACTCGGCGAAACTGTTCGGTGCGTTTCAGCGCCTGCACCGCGTCGACGAGTTCGAGGGCACCGGCATCGGCCTCGCCACGGTGGCGCAGGTCGTCGCGCGCCACGGAGGCTCCATTCGCGCCGAAGGGAAGCCCGGGCTCGGCGCCGCGTTCCTGTTCACGCTCGGTGCCCCCGTCATTCCCTCCGGGTTGCCGTCGTAACGTTCAACACGCGGGCGAGCAGCGTCGCGAGCGATCTTGTTGCACCGCGCAACGGCCGCTCAGGCACTCGCCGTTCTCTTCGCACAGCGCGCCCATGGTCTTCGACGGAGGCCGGCAGGTGAAGGTCGTCGTTTGATCGCACGCACCGGCCGCGCACGGAATGGTGACGGTGCGGTTCGCGTCGAGCTGAAACGCGCAGCGCTCGCCCACCGCCGCTGGGCCGGTGCAGATGCCCACGTCGCCCGAGCCATTCGGTTTGCAGTGCACGTCGAGGCCAGTGCAGTTCTGTGTCGACGGGGTGCAGGCCTCGCCGGTGGTTGGGTTGCGCGTACAGACCTGGGTGCTCTGCCGGCAGCTCAGCCCCGGCCCGCATTGGTCGCCGACCAGCTGCGCGTACGGCGTGAAGGCACAGTTGAAGCTCACGCCGTCGGGCGGACGGCAGTTGCCAGGCGTGGGCTCCGACGCGGGGAAGCCTCCCCAGCCGATGTCAGCGCACAGGAGGCCGGGCTGGCAGCTCCAGTGGAACCGGCAGGTGCCGCCGAGCGAGCGCGGCACGATGCACGTGCCCGAGGCGCCGTCGACGAACGGCGCGACGTCGCACGCCAGCCCCGGCTCACACGGAGAGAGGCGCTCCGGGTCGAACACGCAGCGCTCGTTCACTTTGCGCCGCGGCCTGCAGGCGCCGGAAAGGCAGATGAGGTCGCTCTCGCATTGCGCGCTGCTCGCACACGGCGCGTCGAGCGGCCGAGGGGCGACGCACGTATTGGTGCTCGAGCAGATCAACCCGGGAGCGCAGCCAAACGCGCAGGGCTCTCCCGCGACCGGCGAGGTCGAGCAGGTGCCGCGGCAGACACCGCCCGGCTTCACGCAGACGGTGCCCGGCGCACATTCGATCGCGTTGATGCAGGTCTCGAGCGCGGGAACGGCGCCGATCACCAGGCCCGTTGTCCACCCACAATCAGCGAAGGGCCGCGCGACGGCCAGCGTCGAATCAAGGGGGAACGACGGAGGGCAGGCGCTCGACTCCATGCGCGTCTCACACGACTCGACCCGTGCATTATCGATACGCACCAGCCCGTCATCGAACGACGAACGGAGCGTTTCGTATTCAGCCAGGCACCGCGACTGCTCGACGCTTGGGCACGTTTCGACAGAGGCTCGGGCGAAGGCCGCGCTGCAGCGGTTCTTCAGGGCGCACCGGGCGGCCGCGAGGCGCTCGCACACGTCGACCGGGGTCAGGGCGTGGCCCGCATCGACCCCTGCATCGACGATCACAGGGGGCGTCGAGCACGCAACGAGGCCCGCAATGACCAGGGAACCCAGCACGGATGCCTTGACAGTAGGAGCGTGACCGGGTACGCGGACCGCCCTTTTGACTGTCATGTTTCGCCCGTGAAGGAAGTGCATGCCCACCATTAATCAGCTGATCCGCAAGGGCCGCCAGCAACTTCGCTACAAGTCGAAGAGCCCTGCGCTGAAGTCGAACCCCCAGAAGCGCGGCGTGTGTACGCGCGTTTATACGACCACGCCCAAGAAGCCGAACTCGGCGCTCCGCAAGGTGGCGCGTGTTCGCCTCACCAACGGTATCGAGGTCACCTCGTACATCCCCGGCGTCGGCCACAACCTGCAGGAGCACTCCGTGGTGCTCATTCGCGGTGGCCGCGTGAAGGACCTGCCGGGCGTTCGGTACCACATCATTCGCGGCACGCTCGACTCGGTTGGCGTGCAGGGCCGCAAGCAAAGCCGCTCCAAGTACGGCGCGAAGCGTCCCCAATAATTCAGGAGATTCATCACCATGCCTCGCCGTCGCGTACCAAATAAGCGTAAGATCAATCCCGACCCGAAGTTTCAGGACCGGTTGGTGGCCAAGTTCATCAACGACCTGATGCGCAAGGGCAAGAAGTCCACTGCCGAGCAGATCACCTACGGTGCGTTCAGCATCGTCGAGGAGCGCGCGAAGGAAGAGCCGCTCAAGGTGTTCAAGCGGGCGCTCGACAACGTCAAGCCCGTGCTCGAGGTCAAGAGCCGCCGCGTCGGTGGCGCCACCTACCAGGTGCCCGTCGAGGTCCGTCAGGACCGCCGCGTGGCGCTCGGCATGCGGTGGATCATCTCGTACGGCAAGGCCCGCGGCGAGAAGACCATGATGGAGAAGCTCGCCGGCGAGATCATGGACGCCGCGAACAACCGTGGCAACGCGGTGAAGAAGAAGGAAGACACCCACAAGATGGCCGAGGCCAACAAGGCCTTCTCGCACTACCGCTGGTAACTGCGGCCGTCGTGGTGTGAAACGCGGGGCTCCGGAAACGGGGCCCCGTTTTTCGTTTTCAGCCGATCAATCAACAGCACCCTCTGAGGCATCTCATGTCGCGCGACTTTCCGCTCGAGCGCTACCGCAACATCGGCATCATGGCGCACATCGACGCCGGTAAGACGACTACCACCGAGCGCATTCTTGTCTACACCGGCTCCATTCACAAAATGGGCGAGGTGCACGAAGGCAACACCACGACCGACTGGATGCCGCAGGAGCGCGAGCGCGGCATCACCATCACCTCGGCGGCGATCACCGCGCTCTGGCAGCGCCGCGAGCAGAAGTACCGAATCAACATCATCGACACCCCAGGCCACGTCGACTTCACCATCGAGGTCGAGCGGAGCCTTCGCGTGCTCGACGGCGCGGTGGCGGTGTTCGACGCGAAGAACGGCGTCGAGCCACAGTCCGAGACGGTGTGGCGTCAGGCCGACAAGTACCAGGTTCCCCGCATCTGCTTCGTCAACAAGATGGACAGCGTCGGCGCCGACTTCGACGCCTCCGTCGAGTCGATCCGCGAGCGTCTCGGCGCGGTGCCGGCGGTGGTGCAGCTCCCGCTCGGCACGCAGGAGACGCTCCGCGGGGTGATCGACCTCGTTCGCATGAAGGCGCTCGTCTTCCACGACGAAGAGAAGGGCAGCCGCTACGACGTCGCCGACATTCCCTCCGAGCTCGTGGCTGCGGCGACCACCGCGCGGGCCAAGCTGCTCGAGCAGGCGGCCGAAGCCGACGAGGCGCTGATGGAGAAGTACCTCCAAGACGAGGGCGCCTCGATCACCGAAGACGAGCTCCGCGCGGCGCTCCGCAAGGGGTGCATCGCGCTGAAGCTGTTCCCCGTGCTCTGCGGCTCGGCGTACCGGCACAAGGGGGTGCAGCCGCTCCTCGACGCCGTCGTCGACTACCTGCCGTCGCCCATCGACATCCCTCCCGTGCATGGGAAAGACGCGAAGGGCGCCGACGTGGTGCGGGAGACGAAAGACGACGCGCCGTTCTCCGCGCTGGCGTTCAAGATCATGACCGAGGCGTACGGCACGCTGACGTTCATTCGCGTGTACTCCGGCACGTTGGAATCGGGCACCGCGGTGTGGAACCCGGCGAAGAAGAAGCGCGAGCGCGTCGGCCGCCTGGTGCAGATGCGCGCCGACAAGCGCGATGAGATTCAGACCTGCTGCGCCGGAGACATCTGCGCCATCGTCGGCCTCAAGCTCGTGACGACCGGAGACACGCTGTGCGCCGAGTCGCACCCGGTGCTGCTTGAGAAGATCGATTTCCCCGAGCCCGTCATCCAGCTCGCGCTCGAGGCGAGATCGGCTGAAGACCAAGACAAGCTGGTCGTCGCGTTGGGGCGCCTGGCTGTCGAAGACCCGTCGTTCCGTGTGCGCACCGACGAGGAGACCGGCCAGACGATCATCGCTGGCATGGGTGAGCTCCACCTCGAGATCATCGTCGACCGGCTCAAGCGCGAGCACCGCGTCGAGGCCAACGTCGGCAAGCCCCAGGTCGCGTACCGCGAGACCATCACCAAGGTCGCCGAGGCCGAGAACAAGTACATCAAGCAGAGCGGCGGCAAGGGGCAGTACGGCCACGTGAAGCTGCGGGTGTCGCCCAACGAGCGCGGCGCCGGTTTCAAGTTCGTGAGCTCGATTCAGGTCGGCGTCATACCGCGAGAGTTCATTCCCGCGATCGAGTCGGGCGTCACCAGCGCGCTCAGCCGCGGGGTGGTGGCGGGCTACCAGCTCATCGATCTCACGGTGGAGCTGTTCGACGGCAGCTTCCACGAGGTCGACTCCGACGAGATCTCGTTCCAGATCGCGGCATCGATGGCGTTCAACGATGCGTGCAAGGCCGCCGAGCCCGTGCTCCTCGAGCCGGTGATGCGCGTCGAGGTCGTCACCGAGAGCGCCTACATCGGGAGCGTGGTGGGCGACATCAACGCTCGGCGCGGCTCCATTCGCGGCATGAGCCAGCGCGGGAACACCCAGGTCGTCGATGCCGACGTGCCGCTCGAGCGCATGTTTGGCTACGTCGACAGCCTTCGGTCGATGACCCAGGGCCACGGCAACTACACGATGCAGTTCGGCAGCTACGCGGCCATTCCGCCGAACGTGTTGGCGCCGTTGCTCAAGCGCCTGCGCGGGTACTGAACCTGGGTTTCCTCGAGGGCGCGGGGTGAAATCGACCCCCCCCCTCTCCTCGAGGGGTCGCGCCTTGTTTCGCTGAAACGATTGCTGTACCTCGCGCGCGTGCGCGACGTGGGGGGCTCGTCAGAACAGGTCCTGATCTGTCACGCCGGGGCCTGGCGATGCGCGCTCCCGGTGAAACAGATCATCGAGACCATGCGGCCGCTCCCGATCACGCCGTTGATCGGGGCCCCGGCGGCCGTGCTCGGCGTTTCGCTGGTGCGCGGAGCTCCAGTGCCGGTCGTCGATCTCGCTGTGGTGCTGGGGGCTCCGGCAGCTCGCGTGGCGCGGTTCATCTCGCTCACCATCGGTCCTCGCCTGGCTGTGCTCGCGGTCACCGACGTGGTGGGCGTTCGCGCGCTGGGTGCGGAATCACTCCAGGCGCTGCCCCCGCTGCTCGGCGACGAGGCCGCGTCGGTCGTGTCGTCGTTGGGTCGGCATGACGAAGCGCTGCTCCTTGTGTTGCGCGACGCGCGGTTGGTGCCGCCCGCAGCGTGGGACGCGATGGAGGCCCATTCGTGAGCCCGACGGCTGAGCTGGTCGATCGGTTCCGCGCGGCGATCACGGCCCGGTTCGGGCTCAGCTTCGATGACACCAAGCTGGAGTTCCTCTCCGAGGTGCTCGAGCGCCGCGCCTCGGCCACCGGTGGCAGCGCCGAGCGCTACGTCGAGCGCCTGGGTGGTGGCGTCACGCACGACGAGCTGCGGCAGCTGACGCAAGAGCTCACGGTCGGGGAGACGTACTTCTTTCGCAACATCGAGCAGTTCAACGCGCTGGCCGAGGTGGTGCTGCCCGACCGCAGCGCCGCGCGGAAAAGCACGCGAACGTTGCGCCTGCTGTCGGCCGGCTGCGCGTCTGGTGAGGAGGCCTATTCGCTGGAGATCTGGCTGCGCGAGCATCTCCTTGAGCCGGGGTGGACCGTCGCCGTTCAGGCCATCGACCTCAACGCCACCAGCCTGGCGAAGGCGGCCGCGGGTCGCTACGCGAAGTGGGCGCTGAGGGAGACTCCGGCCGAGCTTCAGGAGCGCTGGTTCCGCCCATCGGGCCGTGACTTCGTGATCGACCAAGGCGTGCGCGAGGCGGTGCGCTTCGACGAGCGCAACCTGCTCCACGACGACCCCGCCATCTGGCCTCCGGAGCGCTACGACGTCGTCTTCTGTCGCAACGTGCTGATGTATTTTTCCCCGGAGCACGCCGCCGACATCGTCGCTCGCATCACGCGCTCGCTGGCGCCCGGCGGCTACCTCTTTCTCGGGCACGCGGAGAACCTGCGCGGGCTCTCGCACCAGTTTCACCTGTGCCACACCCACGGCACGTTTTACTACCAGCGCAAAGACGGCCCTCCTTCCTCGTGGGTGGTCGAGCACGCCCCGCACCCAGGCGAGCCGATCTCGATGGAGGGCGGGACGTGGGTCGACACGATCCAGCGCGCCGCCGACCGGATCTCCGCGCTGAGTGCGGGAGCGTCTGAGGGTGGGCCGCTCGGTGGCGCGTTGCCGGGCGCGGTCGATCTCAGCGCCGTGCTCCTGCTGCTCCAGCACGAGCGCTTCACCGACGCGCTGGCGCAGCTCGACGCGCTTTCGGGGGCGGCGCGCGACGAGCCGAACGCGCTGCTGCTCCGCGGCGTGCTGTTGACCCACAGCGGCCAGTGGGAAGCCGCCGAGGCGGTGTGCCACGAGCTGCTCGCGCTCGATGAGCTCAGCGCGGGCGCGCACTACCTGTTGGCGCTGTGTCGCGAGGGGACCCGGCAGCTGCGGAGCGCGCTCGAGCAAGACCAGGTGGCCGCGTACCTCGACCCAGGCTTCGCCATGCCGCGCCTCCACCTCGGTATCTTGGCCCGCCGTACGGGTGACTCCGTGCTCGCCCGCCGGGAGCTGGAGCAGGCGTTGATCTTGTTGGCGAGGGAAGACGCCTCGCGGCTCTTGCTGTTCGGCGGCGGGTTCGCGCGTGAAGCGCTGATGCAGCTGTGCCGCACTGAGCTGCGCGCGGTCGGAGGCCACCCATGAGCGACGAACGAGTCGACGCGCTCCGACGGGACTTCGATCAGGCCTTCGCGCTCCCGATCACCAGGCTCGCCGACGTCAACGAGCGGTTCGTGACGCTGCGGGTGAGCGGCATGCGCCACGCGGTGCGGGTGCGCGAGCTGAGCGGGCTGTCGGTGATTCGACACATCACGACGGTGCCGAGGGGCGCCCCCGGCCTGCTCGGGCTGGTGGGCCTCAGGGGCGCGCTGGTGCCGGTCTACAGCCTGGCCGCGCTGCTCAACGGAGGCGCGCCGGAGCGGGTTGCACGGTGGCTGCTGCTCCACGGAGCGGGTGCGAACATCATCGGCTTCGCCGCGTCGGAGTTCGACGGGTATGCCGAGATTCCCCGCGCGACCGTCCATCGGCTGGCGGCGAGCGAGGCCAGCCGATCACACGTGAAAGAAGTCACGCACGCCGAAGGTCACGCGCTGGGGGTCATCGACCTCGCGGCCGTTGCGCAGGTCGTGTCCCAGAGCATTGGCAGTCCCCCGGTGAACAAGGAGCGCTGACCCATGTGGACGTTTGGAAAGAAGATCGCCGCAGGCTTTGCGTTGGCGCTGGGCCTCTTGCTGATCATCGGCCTCATCGCCTACCGAAGCATCACCACGCTGTCGGAGGCCAGCACGTGGGTCGAGCACACCCACCAGGTGATCGAGCAGATCACGCTCACGTCCACCATGCTCAAAGACGCGGAGACCGGGCAGCGCGGCTATGTGATCACCGGTGACGAGACACACCTCGAGCCGTACCTGAAGGCGATCGACGAGCCCGCGAAAATCGCCGCGTCGCTGCGCGTGCTCACCGCCGACAACCCGAACCAGCAGAAGCGGCTCGACGACATCGAAGGGCTGATCTCCACCCGCGTGTCGGTGCTCAAGCGAACTGTGGCTGCGCGCCGCGCTGAGGGCTTCGAGGCCGCTCAGAAGATCATCGTCGCGGGCGAAGGCATCGCCGCGATGGATCGGCTCCGCGTCGTGCTGGGGCAAATGGAGCACGAGGAACGCGAGCTGCTCAAAGCCCGAGCCCAAGAGACCGCCGCCGCGTCAGACAGTGGCCGGGCGACGATCATCGTCGGCACGCTGTTCTGCGTCGTCGTCGTCTTGCTGGCTGCGTGGCAGTTGACCCGCTCGCTCACCATTCAGATCGGGTCCGCGGTGCAGCACGTGCAGAGCTCGTCGGTCGAGCTGCAGGCGGCCGCGAATCAACAGGTCTCGGGCGCCAAAGAACAGGCGACCGCGATGAACCAGATCACCACCACCATGAGCGAGCTGCTCGCCACCTCGCGACAGATCGCCGAGAGCGCGCGGCGCGTGACGCAAATTGCCTTCGACACCACCAGCGCGGCGCGCACCGGCGATCAGACCGTGATCAAAACGCAGGAGTCGGTGAACTCCATTCGTCGGCAGGTCGACGCGATCGTCGCGCACATGCTCGAGCTGGGGAAAAAGTCGCAGCAGATCGGCGGCATCCTCGAGATCATCAACGAGCTGTCGGAGCAGACGAACATCCTCGCCATCAACGCCACCATCGAGGCGGCGGGCGCTGGCGAGGTCGGCAAGCGCTTCAGCGTCGTAGCCGACGAGATTCGCAAGCTCGCAGACCGAGTCGGCGGGTCGACCAAGGAGATTCGCGGGCTGGTCGACGACATTCGCGCCGCCGTCAACACCACGGTCATGGCCACCGAGAGCGGCTCCAAGGCCGTCGACGCCGGGAGCCGGCAGTTCAGCGAAGTCGCGAGCTCGTTCAAGAACATCGCAGGGCTGGTGAACACCACCGGCGAGGCCGCCAAGGAAATCGAGCTCAGCACCAAGCAACAGGCCACGGCCGTGGAGCAGGTCAACGTCGCTGTCGCGAATGTGTCGCAAGCCGCGCGCGAGACAGAAGCCAGCTCGACGCAGACCCTGCAGACCTCGTCGCAGCTCACCGCGCTCTCGAAGGACCTGGTGCGGCTGATCCAACCGTCGGCGAACGCCTAAAGCGGCCGTGACGAAGGATCCGTTCAAGTACTTCCGCATCGAGGCCCGCGAGTTGAGCGACGGCCTCAGCCGCGGCGTGCTCGAGCTTGAGAAGGGCGGAGGCACCGAGCACGTTCGCCAGCTCTTGCGAGTGGCCCACACGCTCAAGGGGGCAGCGCGGGTCGTGAAACAAGCGGGCATTGCCGGGCTCGCGCACGACATCGAAGCGCTGCTGGCGCCGTACCGCGACGACCCGAGGCTCACCCCAACCAAGGAGACGATCGACGGTCTGCTCAAACGCGTCGACGAGGTCGGCGTATTGGTGTCGGCCCTGGCCCTCCCGACGCGGCAGGGTGTGGGCGCTCAGCCGAGCGTTGACGGCGCCAGTGATCAGCTGGAGAGCGTTCGGGTCGCGATGAGCTCGATGGACGCGCTCCTCGATCAGGTGGCCGAGACGGGCGTGCGATTCGCGGCGGTGCACCGGAGCCTGGCCGAGGTGGCCCGCGGCCAGCGCCTCGCGGTGGCGCTCGCCGATCAGCTGGCTCAGCGCCGCGGCCCTGAGGAGATGCGCATGCGCTCGATCGCTCAGGAGCTGCAGGGCGTGCTCGCCGCCGCCGAGCGCACCCTGCGGGCCGACGCCGAGCAAGCAGAGCGAGAGCTCGGCCAGGTGCGCGAACAGGCCGCCCAGCTCCGTCTGATGCCGGCCAGCACGGTCTTCGCGTCGCTCGAGCGCGCGGTTCGCGATGCCGGTCAGGCGCTTGGGCGTGAGGTGACGCTGATCACGGCCGGAGGTGAGCACCGGCTCGACGCCGCAGTGCTCGGGGCGCTCCGAGACGCGCTGCTGCACGTGGTTCGGAACGCGGTCGCCCACGGTATCGAGCCGGCGCCCGAGCGCGTTCGAGGGGGCAAGGCGCACGCAGGTCAGATCCAGATCAGCGTCGAGCGGCGTGGCAACCGCATCGCCTTCGTGTGCCGAGACGACGGCCGAGGAATCGACACCGACGCCGTTCGGCGCGCGGCAGTCGCCCGAGGCCTCCTCTCAGGCGCTCAGGCCCAGGCGCTCGGTCGAGACGAG
>JAEUJT010000507.1 GCA_016793525.1 Archangium sp.
CGTCGGTGACGAGCCGTCGACGCACTGGCCCGCAGAGTTACAGCATCCCAGGCAGTTCGACGCTGTGCAGGGCCCGCCCGAGCCGCCACCGGAACCTCCACCGAGCCCGCCGCCGGAGCCTCCGCCGAGCCCGCCGCCGGAGCCTCCGCCGAGCCCGCCGCCGGAACCTCCGCCGAGTCCGCCACCGGAGCCTCCGCCGAGTCCGCCACCGGAGCCTCCGCCGAGTCCGCCGCCTGAGCCTCCGCCGAGTCCGCCACCGGAGCCTCCACCGAGCCCGCCTCCGGAACCTCCGCCAAATCCAGTCGACACGGCTCGACACGAACCGGCGCTGCAGACGTCGCCGACAGAGCAGACGGCGCAGGTGCGGGCCAACTCACCACAGGCACCGTTGCTGACACCCGATTGGCAGCTCCCCGAAGCGTCGCAGCAGCCCAGCGCACACGTCTCAATCGAGCACGGTTTCTTGCTCGGGCCGCACCCGACCGTCGGAGCCAGAAGGCCCAGTGCAACGAGAACTGCCATCCGGAATCGCCGCATTCGTCCGCCTTTCCTACGGTGCGAAGACCCGTAGCCCGACGTTGGTGTGCAGGAAAAGAAATGCGGGGTGACGTTAGGTCCAGGGGAGCGTGGCGCGGCGGCTCCAGTATGCCTCCGGCGCTTCACGGAAGGCGCCGAGCTCCGGGGCCGTCACCGCGCGCGCGGCGAGGTTCGACTGGAGCTGCTCGACGGTCGACGCGCCAGACAGCACCACGTCGGCCCACGGTTGCCGGAGCGCCGCCGCCAGCGCCAACGCATCCGCCGTGGTGTCCGCCTCACGGGCCGCGCGCAGAAGGTCGGGAACGTCTCCGCGCGAGGTGAGCCGCCCGTTCGCCAGCGCCTCCTTCACGATCACCCGCAGCCCGCGCGCCTTCGCCGCCGCCAGCGCGTCTTCCGCCGACGGCTCGAGCACGTTCCACGTCGCCTGCACCCAGTCGAACACCCCGAGCTCCAGCGCCGCCCGAATCGTCTTCGGCTGCTCCGCGCCGGTGACCGAGAGCCCCATCGCCAGCCCACCAGCACGGAGCGCGTCGAGCCTCCGCAGCACGTCGCGGTCGGTCAACATGCCGCTCTCGAGCGTGACGGAGTGCGCCTGGTACAGCTTCAGCCACGGCCCCAACGCTGCGCGGCTCTCGGCGACCTGCGCGTCGAGGTGCGCGGCCGAAAGGTCTTTCACCTCATGCACCGCGGCGAGTTGCTTCCATCCCGCGGTGTAGCGGTACCCCCACTTCGAGGAGATGAACACGTCGCGGTGGCCGCGCGCCTCGAGCCAGGCCCGGAGGAACGCCTCGCCTCGGCCGTACGAGCGCGCCACGTCGACGTGCCGCACCCCACCCGCATAGGCCGCGTCGAGCACCCGGTGCGTTTGGCCTTGGAGGCCTTCGACCGACGCGTCGGCGACGTCTCCGCCGTGGCCCAGCGTCATGTACCCAGGGCGGCCGAGCGCGGCCAACCCAAGCCCGAGCACCGCCATCGCCTCAGACCTCGCGGGTGAGAATCTCGGCGCCGGTGTCGGTCACCACCACGGTGTGCTCGAACTGGGCGGTGCGGCGAAGATCGTCGGTCACCACCGTCCACTCGTCGTCCCAGTGCACCTCGCGGTGCGAGCCCATGGTGATCATCGGCTCGATGGTGAACGTCATGCCGGGTTCCATTCGGGTGGTGCTCTTGGCGTCGAAGTAGTGGGGGATCTGGAGCGCCGCGTGGAACACGTCACCGATGCCGTGGCCGCAGTAGCTGCGCACCACGCCGTAGCCGTTGGCGGTGGCGTGCAGCTCGATGGCGCGCCCGATGTCGTTCACCGGCCGGCCCGGCTTCACCGCTTCGATGCCGCGCATCATGCACTCGTGCGTCACCCGCACCAGCCGCCTCGAGTCTTCGTCGGGCTCCCCTGCGAAGAAGGTGGCGTTCGTGTCGCCGTGCATCCCCTCGAGAAAGACGGTGATGTCGAGGTTCACCACGTCGCCTTCGCGCAGCGCCCGGCTGTCGGGAATGCCGTGGCAGATGACCTCGTTCGGCGAAGTGCAGATCGACTTGGGGAAGCCGCGGTAGTTGAGCGGGCTGGGGTACGCGCCCATCGAGATGATCAGCTCGTGCGCGAAGGCGTCGAGCTCGTCGCTGGTGACGCCGGGCTTCACCTGCTCCCCCGTCATTCGCAGCACCTTGGCCGCGGCGGCGCACGCCTTGCGCAGCCGCACCATCTCTTCGGCCGTGCGCACCAGCCGCCCCGAGCCCTTCGAGGGAATGCCGGTCACCGCGTAGTCAGGGCGGGGAATTGCCGCAGGCACCGGCCGGCGCGGAGAGATGGTGCCCGGCACGATGCGGTTCGCCTCGAGCGTCACCCGTTCGGCTTTGAGGAAAGCGGCGTCGGCGTCTTTGTGGCAGCGCTTGTATTTCTCGCCGCTCCCGCACCAGCAGATCTCGTTGGGGCGGGGGAGCGACATCGGCGGACGGCTGGCGGGGGCGGTGGCGAGGGCGACGTTCATTGCTGGAGCTCTTTCAGGAAGTGTCGCTCGGTTTTGGCCAACACGTCGAGCATGGCTGGTCGATCGACCCGGCCGTGGGTCGCTTCACCCAGCGCCAGCAGCTGCTCCACCATGAAGCGGCTGAGGAACAGCATCAGCGGCTTGTCGCCCGCGCTGAGCCCCGCGTCGAGCCAGCGCTGGTTGCGCACGTAGTCGTCGTAGCCCTCGAGGTCGCGCCCCACGTCGAGCCGGGTGAGGTGAAAGGCCTGCTGGTAGAGCCGCACGTCGGGCCGCAGCGGGGTTTCGGCCACCAGGGCGCGGAGCGCCGCGCCGGTCACGTCGTCGAAGTGCTCGATGTTCGGAGGCCATGCCGAGACGTCGGCCGCGAACAGCACCGCCACCTCGTCGAGCAGGTGGTCGAGAATCGGTCGAGGCTTCTGCTCGAGAATCAGGTCCCAGCGGCTCGGGCGCATGACGTCAGATGAACTCGTCTTCTTGCCGCTGCAGCCGTTCGGCCAGGGCGCGCACCAGGTGCATGCTCATCGAGCGGTTTGCGCGGAGCGCGGCGCGGAACTCGCCTTCGGTCAGCACCAACACCGTCGCGGCCTCGAAGACCGTCACCGACGCCGAGCGCGGGCCGGGGGCGATGATCGACAGCTCGCCGAAGAAGTCGCCGGCCTTTAGGTACGCCAAGCGGCGGTTCGCGCCGCGCTTCGTGGAGCGGCGCACCTCACACTTGCCCGACACCACGAAATACGCGGTGGAGCCGCTGGCGCCTTGTTTGATGATCTCCGCGCCCTCGGGGTAGGTCTCGACCGACAGGCGCTTCGCCAGGCCCTCGAGCTCGCCGTGCGGCAAGTCGGCGAGCAGCGGCATTCGCTTCAGCGCATTCGTTCGCTCGGCCAGATCCATGCGGCTGCGTTACCGAAGACGCCGGGCGATTGCTACTGCTTCGCGGGGAACTTGCCGCGCAGCCACGCCACGAGCTGCTCCAAGTCGTCGGCCGACAGCTTGTTGCCGAAGGCCGGCATCTGATCTTCGCCGTTGCGAATGATGTCGGCCACGGCCTGATCAGACATGCGCGGCACGGCGCGGGAGAGGTTCGGTGCGCGGCCCGTCGTGCCGTCGCCGCCGTGGCAGCGGTAGCAATCGACGTCGGCTCGAACGTAGCCGTTGAACATCAGCGCGCCGGGCTCGGTGAGCTGTTCGCGCGGCAATGGAGCCGCAGCGCACGCCATCAACAGGCCCGCGAAGGGCCAAAGCTTCTTCATGTCGGCATCATGGCCGAACCTCGTGCCCGCGCGATGTTTTTGCGCCCCTGCACGGCGCGGCGGTCGGGCGAGCTCCTGCCGAATGGCCAGTTCGCGGGGCGCGCGCCCGGAGAGCCTGGTAGACAGCCTGAATCCATGTGCGGGATTACCGGCTTCTGGGGGGCCGCGGCCTTCTCTGATGAACGCGCGCGAGCGGTGCTCGAGGCCATGACCTCGGCGCTCCGCCACCGCGGGCCCGACGGCGACGGCGCGTGGTTCGATGTGCGCGCGCAGGTGGGGTTCGGGCACCGGCGCCTGGCCATCATCGACGTGTCGCCCACCGGGCTGCAGCCGATGTTTTCGGCCAGCGGCCGCTACGCCATCACCTTCAACGGCGAGGTGTACAATTTCGCCGCCATTCGCCGCGAGCTCGAGCAGCGCGGCCTGGCGCCGGTGTGGCGCGGCTCGTCTGACACCGAGGTGATGCTCGCGGCCATCGACGCGTGGGGCCTCGAGCCGGCGCTCAACCGGTTCATCGGCATGTTCGCCTTCGGCCTGTGGGACGGCGAGACGCGGGCGCTCCACCTCGTGCGCGACCGGCTCGGGGTGAAGCCGCTCTTCTTCTCTCAGACGCCGCAGGGGCTGTGCTTCGGCTCCGAGTTGAAGAGCCTGGCGCCGTTCCCCGGCTTCGACACCTCGCTCGATCTCGTGGCGGTGTCGGGGTACCTGCGCGCCAACTGCGTGCCGGGTACCCGCTCCATCTTCTCCGGAGCACGCAAGGTGGCCCCGGGCACCTTCGTCACCTTCACTGGGCCCAAGGCCGCGCCCAAGACACATCGGTATTGGAACCCCGCCGACGTGGCGACGCAGGCCCGCGCCGAGCCGTTTCGCGGTGATGCGCGCGAGGCCACCGACGCGCTCGAGGCGCTGCTGCGCGACGCGGTGCGGCTGCGCATGGTGAGCGATGTGCCGCTGGGCGCGTTTCTGTCGGGCGGGGTCGATTCGTCGTCGGTGGTGGCGCTGATGCAGGCCTTGAGCGACCGGCCCGTGCGCACCTTCTCCATCGGCAACCAGAGCGCGGCCTACGACGAGGGGCGCGCGGCCCGCGCCGTGGCCCGCCACCTCAACACCCACCACACCGCGCTGACGGTGACGGCCGAAGACGCGCTGGCGGTCATTCCCCAGCTGCCGGCGATGTTCGACGAGCCCTTCGCCGACTCCTCGCAGATCCCCACCTTCTTGGTGTCGAAGCTGGCGCGCCGCGACGTGACGGTGGCGCTGTCGGGCGATGGCGGCGACGAGCTGTTCGGCGGCTACACCCGCCACGTATGGGGCGGCCAGGTGTGGGCCGCCGCGCGCGTGCTCCCGGCGCCCCTCCGCCGGCTGCTCGGCAGCTCGATGGCCAGCCTCACCCCCACGCAGTGGGACGACATGTTCCGGCTGGCTCGGCCGTTGGTACCGGCGTTTCGGCTCCCTGGCATTCGCATGCACAAGCTGGCGTCGCTGCTGACGTCGAGCGAGGCGCCGCAGCGCATGTACGAGTCGCTCGCGTCGCATTGGCTGCCGAGCGACGGGCTCCTGCGCCCCGAGGTGTACGCGGCCGAGACCGACGACCCGGAGATTCCCGCCTGCCCCTTCGTCGCCGACTCCGCAGAGTCGGTGAGCGCGTACATGATGTACCGCGACCTGGTTGGGTACCTGCCCGATGACATTCTCACCAAGGTCGATCGCGCGTCGATGGCGGTGAGCCTGGAGGCGCGAGACCCGCTCATGGACCACCGCTTGGTGGCCTTCGCCTGGAGCCTCCCCACTGAGCTGAAGGTGCGCAGAGGCACCGGCAAATGGCTGCTGCGGCAGGTGCTGCACCGCCACGTGCCGGAGAAGCTCGTGTCGGGCCCGAAGATGGGCTTCGCCGTGCCGCTGGGTGAATGGCTGTCGGGGCCGCTCCGCGACTGGGCCGAGCCGCTGCTGTCTGAGTCACGCCTCCGCGCCGACGGGCTGTTCGACGTCGACATGGTGCGCTCCCGCTGGAAGGAGCACCTCGCCGGCACCCGGCCCTGGGCGCACCACCTGTGGGACGTGCTGATGTTCAACGCCTGGCGCGACGCCTCGTTCGGTTACCGGGCGCAGCCGACCGCGGCGTAGACCACCCGGCCGGCCAGCTCGCGCAGCGCCTTCGTCGATTCGTGCAGCGCCTCGGCCCGGGGCACGAGCGACGACTCCCGGTGGGGCTCGCGCATGCGGTAGTCGACCGCCACCGTGTCGGGGTGAAGGCCCGCCGACTCGAAGCAGGCAAGCGCGCGCGGCAAGTGAAAAACGCTCGTGATCAGCAGCAGCTTCGCCGGCGGCGTGGGGCCGAGCAGCTCGGCGGTGAAGCGCGCGTTCTCACGGGTCGAGCGCGCCTTCGGCTCTTGGAGAATGCGATCGGCGGCGATGCCCCACCGCTGGAGCCGCTTCGAGACGAGCTCGGCCTCGCTCGGAACGCCCGGGGTCGGCGAGGTGCCGGTGATCAGCACCTGGTCGACCACCCCCTGCTGGAGCAGCTCGAAGGTGCGGGTGAGCCGCTCGGCCGCCTCGCCCAGCGCCTCTTCGTCGGCCGAGGTGCCCGGCGGGTCGACCACGCCCCCCAGGAGAATGATGAGGTCGTAGTGCTCGCCCTGTTTCTGGGTCGCCACCACCCCGCGCTCGAGCGTGGCCCACAGCCCGTCAGCCACCCAAGGGAGCGAAAAGGCGAGCACCAGCACAAACGCGCTGAGCATGACGCCGACCCCCGCGCGCACCCGCTTTCGGACGATGAGCGCCAGCCCCAGCAGCCCCAGGGCGCCCCCGACCCAGAGCGGCTCGAGCAGCAGGTCGAGCGTCTTCGACAGCAGGTAGAACACCGGCCTCCCATACCGTGAGCGCGCCGCCGGAGCGACGGCGTTTGAACTTGGCGGGCTCCCGGTGGTACTGACCTCGCGTGGCGGTCTCTTCCGACGACATCACCAGCAGCGGCATCGACGTCAAACACTTCGTGCGGGCGGTGTTGCGCCGCAAGTGGCTCGTGGTGTTGGTGTTTTTGGTCGTGGTGGGCGGCGTGGCGCTGTTCACCAGCAAGCAGCCGAAGGTGTACGCGTCGCAGATCAGCTTGATCATCGACCCCAAAGAACCGCGCTTCCTCGACTCCCAGATTCAAGACGTCAACAACGACAACTACTCGAACTTCTGGTCGAACAAGGAATACATCGAGACCCAGTTCAAGGTGATCACCAGCCGGGCGGTGTCGCAGCGGGTGGTCGAGAAGCTGGGGCTGTCGGGCGACGCGTCGTTCCTCGGGCTCTCCCCGACGCTCGATGAGGCCACCAAGACCGCGCTGATGCCGAAGATCGACGCGGTGGCCATTCTGCAGGGGCGCATCAAGGTCGAGCCGCTGAAAGACTCCCGCGTCTCGTTCATCAAGATCGAAGACGGAGACCCGAACCGCGCCGCGCTCCTGGCCAACGAGGTGGCCCAGGCCTACATGGACGAGAGCCTGGCCCAGAAGCTGCGCGTCACCGAAAACGCCTCGAAGTGGCTCGACGAGCGCCGCGACAGCTTGGCCGAGAGCGCCAAGGTGAGCGAGCTGGCGCTGGACACGTTTCGCAAGCAGCAAGACATGCTCAGCGCGAACATCGACGACCGCGCCAACATGGTCAGCACCCGCCTGCAGGCCACCAGCACCGCGCTCACCGACGTGCAGCTGAAGATCGCCGGGCACAAGGCGCGGCTCGCGGCCATTCGCAGCGTGCAGCAACGCCAGGGCGCTGATGATCGGCTGTGGGCCGAGGCCCTCCCAGCGGCGCGGGAGAGCCAGAACCTCAACGAATACAAGAAGCGGGTCATCTCGCTCCGCAACGAGTGCAGCGAGCTGCAGTCGCGCTACCTCGACGATCACCCCAAGCTGCTCGAGTGCCGCGAGAAGCGCGAAGGCGCCGAAAAGGAGTTCGAGCGCGAGCTGTCGAACCTGGTGATGTCGTCGGAAGCCGAGCTGCGCGAGGCGCAGGAAAAGGAGCGCAACCTGGCGGCGATGTTCGCCGAGGTGAAGGCCGAGGCCTTCGAGGTCGAGAAGAAGCGGCTCGAGCTCGACCGCCTCCGCGCCGAGGCCGACAGCAACAAGCGGCAGTTCGACTCGGTCTTCAAGCGGCTCAAAGACATCGAGCTCTCCGGCATGTTGCGTACCTCGAACGTGCGCGTGCTCGACCAAGCCCGGCCGGTGATGTCGCCGGTGCGGCCCAACACGCTGCAGTCGCTGCTCGTCGGCATCGTGGCTGGTCTGCTGCTGGGCCTGGGTCTGGCGCTGCTGCTCGAGTACCTCGATTCCTCCATCACGTCTCAGCTCGACGTCGAAGAGCGCCTCGGCCTCTCATTTCTCGGCTTCGTGCCGACGATTCCCGAGAGCCCAGGTGGAGTGAAAGACCTGCACATGCACCGCGAGCCCAAGTCGATCGTGGCCGAGTGCACGCGCGCGGTGCGTACCAACCTGCTCTTCATGTCGCCCGACAAGCCGTTCCGCCGAATGTTGGTGACCTCGAGCGGGCCGCAAGAA
>JAEUJT010000076.1 GCA_016793525.1 Archangium sp.
AGGTGCCGGTGTCTGACGGCGTCATCGACGCGGCATTGACCCAAGGCCGAGCGCTGGCGGTGGCCAACGTGCGCGACGACGCCCGCTTCTCCAAGCGCGACAGCGTGCTGCTCTACGGCGTGCACCAGGTGTTGTGCGTGCCCATCGGCCACCAAGCGCCCTTCGACGGCGTGCTGTATTTGAACCGCACCACCGTGTCCGAGGAGCCACCCGAGCGCCTGCTCCAAGTGAGCGCGGCCATGGCCCAGGTGGTGCTCGCCGGCATCTTGAAGTTCCGCGCGGCCGCGCCTGACACCAACGGCCTGCGGCGGCTGCTGCACCGCTTCTACAGCGCGCCGGTGGTGGAGCGCCGGTTGACCGACCTGAAGACGGGGAAGCTGCCGCTGAGCCACGTTGCGCCCTGCCAAGCCACCGTGCTGCACCTCGGGCTCGACACCTCGGGCGGGGCCATGGCCAAGCTCCCGGCGGAGCGCGCCGCCGACGTGGTGGGCCTCTTCCACCGGCTGGCGAGCGAGGTGGTGTTCAACTTCGAAGGCACCGTCGATGTGCTGACGGCCGACGCGGTGCGCACGCTCTTCGGAGCGCCGTATGCGGCGGGCGACGACGCGGCGAGGGCCCTCCGCGCGGCGCTGCGCTTCAAGGCGGAGTGGGCAAAGGCGATGAACCAACGCCCGGTGCGCGAGCGGCTGGCGGTGTGCGCGGGGCTCGCGACGGGGCCGCTCCGCGCTGGGCTGGTGGGCACCGATGCCAGCCTCACCTCGGTGGCCTTCGGCGAGCCAGTGCAGCGGGCGCTCGGCGTGCTCCACCTCGCCGAGGCGGGTCAGGTGCTCGTCGCGGGCGAAGACTCCGCGGGGCTGGGAGGCACCTTCGGCATCGCTCCGGTAGGCGAACGCGTGTTGCCCGGCGGCCGAGAGAAGGTGCCGCTGTTCGAAGTGCTCGGCGAGCTGCGCCCGGCGTGATTATTCGCCAGAACGAGACACTGACATCTCGAATGAATTGACTCTCAATTCTCCGATTCCTGGCCAGTGTAACGCCATGACCAGACTGTCTCTCGCGGTAGCCATGGTGGTGTTCTCGTGCAGCAGCGCTCCCGAAGACGATGCGCCGCCCGTCGATGCAGGAGAAAAAGACGCCGGCATCGCTGACGCGGGAACAGCCGACGCTGGGGTCGCTGACGCAGGCACCGAATTCGCGCTCTCCAGCACCGTGCTGACTGAGGGCGCTGTCTTCCCCGTGCGCTACACCTGCGCCGACACCATGACCATGGGCCGAGTGGCGCCGCCGCTGGCGTGGACCTCGAACGCGTCGGCGAAGAGCTACGCGGTGGTGATGACCGACACGAGCATCGCCCTCATCCACTGGGTGGCGTGGGACATTTCGGCGTCGACCACGTCGCTCGCCGAGGGCGTGGTGCCTGCGGGGACCAAGCAGACGACGAGCTACGACAACGTGACCGTGGGGTACCGCGGCCCGTGCCCTCCGGTGTCACACGGGTACCGTTTCGTGGTCACCGCGCTCGACGTGGAGGTACTCCCGGGTGTCACCGCGGCTTCCTCACGCGCGCAGGTGCAGGCAGCCATTGCCGCGCACGCCGTCGCGTCGGCATCGCTCTCGGGCACCTACGGCCCCTGACGCGGCGCTCCTGCCGAGTGGTGGCGCCGCGGGCGAACGAAACGACCGTGCCGGAGCTACTCGAGCACGACGATGGACTGGAACAGCCTGTTGACGACGAGGAAGGTCGTCTCGCGGTTTCCAGCGGCGTGCTTCACGAGGGACTGCGTCTTGACCGACAGCGAGCCCACGCCCTCCGGCAACTGCTCCATCACGCCCACCGGGATCTCAGCCGTACCGTCAGCCGACGCAAACGCGCATTCCGCCGACGTCGAGCGCTGAGCCGATTGCTGACCACCGATTTCGACGAGCACCTTGCTCTCGCTGAGACCGGCCCACGAAACCGTGAGCGCATCGCTTCGCTGGTGCTTGGGGCATTCTTGCGACGCGCAGCCGCGCACTGCCGCCCACGTCGGTGCCGTGATCGTGACTGGCGCAGGCGCGACGACGGTCTTTCCGGAGAAATCAGACCCCGACATTCCGTTCGCGCCGAAGGTCAACACTTCGCCGCCCACCCAGAGCGCCTGGCCCCAGGACGCGCCGTAGAGGTTCTCAGCGTTGGGCGACGCCGAGATGGCGCCTTCGACGCTGGTGCCCTCAACGGTCAACGTGCCCACGGGCTCGAAGGACAGGCTCGTGGCTCCGGTGAAGTCGCACGTCGTGAGCGTGCAGGCTCCAACCGTCGTGGAGGAACAGGACGCCGCCTTCCCTTGAGCGGTCTCCGTCCAGAACCAACCGGTGATGGAGCTCGATGGCCCACCGGCGGCGCCACTGGTCTGCTAATCGAGAATCACCGTGCCGAACTGCCTGGGCCCACAGCCGAGGAACACCACGGCAGCAACGAGGGTGCTGTACATCGAGCGCGTCATGAGACCTCATTTCGAGAGCGTGTTCCGCACGCGGAATCTCGACCACACATCACCGAGATGCAACTTCGGCGGTTGAACCTCAGGGCGGCGTCCAGTCGGGCATGTACGTGCGGCACACCGCGCGCGCTCGGCGGACGACGGCTGCGTCTCCCAGGGCGTCGAGCCGGTTGTACACGCCGTTGAGCTGCCCCACGTCGCGGCGAGCGCACTCCGCCTCGAGCAGCAACAACCACAGCGCGCGTTTTCCCTCGGCGGTGGTCGCGGTGTTGATGGCCGACATGCGCCGCGCGGAGATGGCGTCCCACGCACCGGTCTTCGCTAGCGCTGACAGCTCGGCGACCAGCGTCTTTTCGTCGTCGGACAAAGGCTGCGCCGCGGCGGGCTTCACCTGCCGACCGACCACGCCGGGAGCGGGTGTTCCTTCCTGCAGAGACGTCGTCGCCGGACGAAGAATCTTCATCGCCGCGGATCCGCCATCGCGCGCAACATCGGAGGGTCCGGTCGCGTCCATCACCACGGCACCAGCGTCAGACGGGTTCACCGTGGGGTCTCGCACGGCGGCGAGCGGTGTCTTCTCCACGCCGTACGGCCGCGCCGCGCTCGCCGCTTCGTCCGCGCGCGTTTGGGCTCGCCACGCCGCGACGACTCCGCCCAGCACCAACATGCCCGTGGCCACCACCCACGGCGCCCACGACGTACGTCGAGGTGGAGGCAGCGGCATCGGCGTGGCCGGCTTGGGCACCACGCCCGGGCCCGGCGTCGCCGTTGCGCCCATCAGCAGCGACTCGCTCACCGCACCTCCCGGCGTCGCGACTCCAGACGGAGCCGATGGCGTCGGCGCCGACGGCATCGCGGTCGCCTGCAGCGCCTCGCCTGTGAAGGCGTGCACGAAGGTCGCGACGTCGGGCGTGCGCTGCGCCTTGTCTTTCACCAGCGCGTGCTCGATGGCCGCGATGGCCTCGTCTGGAACTCCCTGGGCCACCTCGCGCAGCGGCCGGTGGGGCTCATACGCGATGCGGAACACCACCTGCGCCACCGACTCCGCGCGGAACGGTGCCTGCCCGGAGAGCAGCTCGTAGCACACCGACCCGAGGGAGAAGACGTCGCTCTGGGCCGAAACCTCTTTGTTTTTCCCCAGCGCTTGCTCGGGCGACATGTACAGCGGCGTACCGAGCAACGTTGCCTCGGTGGTCTGCACCACGGCGCCGTCGGCCAACTTGGAGATGCCGAAGTCGAGCACCTTCACCTGGTCGCCCAGCGCGGTGGGCACGAGGACGATGTTGTCGGGCTTCAAGTCGCGGTGCACCACGCCGGCCGCGTGTGCCACCTGCAGCGCCGCTCCCACTTGGCGAACCACCGCGCGGGCCGCCTCGAACGAGAGCGGGCCCGCCGCCAGCCGCCCCGCGAGGCTCTCGCCCTTCAGGTACTCCATGACGAGGTACGGCTCGCCGCTGGGGAGCTGGTTGAAGTCGAGCACCTGCACGATGTTGGGGTGCTCGAGCCGCGCGGCGATTTCGGCTTCGCGGCGGAAGCGGGCTGCCACATCGGGCGACAGCTGGGCCACCGGCGTGCGCAGCACCTTGATGGCCACCTGCTTCCCCGAGAGCCGCCGGTGCCGCGCGAGCCACACCTCGCCCATGCCACCGCGCCCCAGCCGCCGCTCCACGTCGTACGTCTCGGAGACGACGACACCTTCCTGCAGGGGCGACGCGTCGGTCATGAGGCGCCGACTCTACCGTGGAGCCCCGAGCGCCCGCCCTCCATTCGCCAGCGGCCGTTTTTTGTACTCCATGTTCGAGGCGCCCAACTCAGCGCTCACCTGCCCCAGCCGAATCTGCGTTGGACCTCCCGAACATTGGCAGAGGGCGCACTGATGGGTCCCAGGTCTGGAAATGAGCCATGCGTGGATGCCTCCGTCAGCGCGATGGAGACCGTCGACGACGAGCAGCGGCGCGCGCCTCCACCCCCGCCCCGGTGGTGCCGGTGCAAGGTGCCTGACACTTTGTACGGGCTGCGAGCGGCTGACAGTCAGTCGACGCACGACACGGAGAGCCTTCTCCTCAGCGCGCGCCGAGCACTGACTGCTGGAACCGCAGGCCCGCGAGAATCTGCTCCACCCGCTCGCGCGAGAGCGACCCAACGCGCTTTCCGAGCCGCGACTTCTCGACCGACGACACCTGCGCCACCAGCACGACGCTCTGCTTCGGAAGCCCACCCTCGCCCTCGTCGAGCAGCACGTTCCCCGGCTCCTTCGCGCGGTGGAGGTTCGACGTCAGCGCGCACACCACCACCGTCGACATTCGGGAGCGGTTGAAGACGTCGTCTTGAACCACCACGTGCGGGTGCACATCGACCTCGCCGGCGCCGTCGGGCGTGAGCCAGAACACGTCACCGCGCGAGACCTCCATCACGCCCTCTCGCGCCGGGCGGCCGCCCGCGCCTTCACCCGCTCTGGCACCAGCGCCTGCTTCGCCTCGTGCGCCAGCCCGTCGACGTAGTCGTTCCACCGGTCGTCGGAGTGGCCTCGCACCCACCGCGCCTGCGCGCCCAAAGCGAGGAAAGCCGCACGCACTGCCTCGGAGAGCTCCACGTCGCGCCGCGCACGCCACACCCCAGCCGCGACGTCGAGGGTGACGCGCGAATCACTCACCAGCTCCACGGTTTCTCCCACGTGCCACCCGCGCGCCTGCACCTCGCGCAACCCAGCGAGCGCCGCGTGGAGCTCCATCACGTTATTGGTGGTCGACCGCTCTCCCCCGCACCGCTCCGCCAGCAGCTCGTCTGCGCGCACGACCGCGAAGGCCCACCCACCGGGCAGGCAAGCGCGCTCATGAGCCGAGCCATCGGTGTAGACGCTCAGCACGCGACGGAGACGCTGAGCACTACGCCTTCGCCAGCTGGCGCAGCACGTACTGGAGGATGCCGCCGTGCCGGTAGTAGTCGAGCTCGTTGGGCGTATCGATGCGCGCCGTCACGATGAACGCCTTCTCCGTGCCGTTGGCGGCCTTGGCGATGACCGTCAGCTTCTTCGCCGGCGTCAGCTTCTCGGAGATGCCGGCGATGCTGAACGTCTCGCTGCCGTCGAGCCCCAGCGTGGCCGCATCTTCGCCCGCCTGGAACTGGCAGGGCAACACGCCCATGCCGATGAGGTTCGACCGGTGGATGCGCTCGAAGCTCTTGGTGATGACCGCCTTCACGCCCAGCAGCATGGTGCCCTTCGCCGCCCAGTCGCGCGAGCTGCCGGTGCCGTATTCAGCGCCCGCCAGCACCACCAACGGCGTGCCCGCGGCCTGGTACTTCATCGCCGCGTCGTAGATCGAGAGCTGCTCACCCGACGGCATGTGTTTGGTGACGCCGCCCTCGACGCCGGGCACGAGGAGGTTCTTGAGGCGAATGTTGGCGAACGTGCCGCGCATCATCACCTCGTGGTTGCCGCGCCGCGCGCCGAAGCTGTTGAAGTCTTCGGGCTTCACGCCCTGCTCACCCAGGTACTTCGCCGCGGGGCCCTTCTTGTCGATGTCGCCGGCAGGGGAGATGTGGTCGGTGGTGATGGAGTCGCCCAGCAGCGCCAGCACCCGCGCGTCGGAGATGTCTTTCAGCGGGCCCGGCTCCTTCGGCATGCCGTCGAAGAAGGGCGGCTTGCGCACGTAGGTCGACTTCGCG
>JAEUJT010000101.1 GCA_016793525.1 Archangium sp.
CCAGTCGAGGCCTCTCCAGTTTCAGTCGTCGAGGTGGAAGGAGCGTCAGACATCGCCGTGCACCGCTACGTCTTCTTCTTAATGAGGACCTTTTTCTTCCCCGCTTCGGCGACCGACACCGGCTGCGGAGGAGGCGGAGGCGCAGGGGCCTTCGCTTCGGGCTTGGTGTCAGCGCGCGCTTCGACCCGGGGGGCCGCGGGCGGCTGAGGCTTGCTCGGTACCACCGGGCGGGCCGGAACCACGGGCTTCGCCAGCGCTGCTGCGGGGCGAACCGGCTGCGCCGCGGGGCGGGTGGTGAGCGTCGGCCGAGACACCGGGCGAGCGATGGTGGGGCGTTCAGACGCCGCACGAGGCTCGGCGTTGCCCATGTCGACACGGCCGCGGAAGCTGGCGCCGTCGACGATGATCACGCGCGGCGAGCGAATGTCGCCCACCATGCGGCCCTCTTTCGTGAGCTCGACCGATTCGGTGGCGGTGATGTTGCCGACCACCACACCGGAGACGATGGCGTTTCGCACGGCCACATTGGCCTTCACGATGCCCGACGTCTCGACGATCAACGTCTTGGTGAGCGAGAGCTCACCTTCGACGCGGCCGCGTACGGTGAGATCTTCGTCACCGGTCAGCTTGCCGCTGATGAGAATAGATGGACCGATCACCGTGCTGTCCGCCGTGCTTGAGCCAAATTCGCGAGTGGCCGCCATGGGCTCATCGCTCCTTCACGTCCATGTCGACGTTTCCTTTGAAGCTCGCCCCGTCGGCGATGAGGATTCGCGGGGCGCGCACGTCACCGACCACGCGGCAGTCGGCCTTGAGCTCGACCTTGTCGGTGGCCGCGATGTTGCCCGTGACCCGGCCGGCGATGTCGACGTTCTGCACTTCGATGTCGGCCTCGACCACGCCAGACGCCTCGACGAACAGGCTCTCTTTGAGGGAGATCTTGCCCTTCACCGTGCCCTGGATCACGAGGTCTTCGTCGCCGGAGATCTCACCGTCAATCACGATGCTCGAGCCGATGATCGTGTTCGCCATTGCCGTGCCTCTCTTCTTTCTTCACAAAATACGGGGAATTTGGAGCTTCGAAAAAGCGCTTCGAAAAACAGATTTCGAAAAAAAATCAGATGTCGTCGGGCAGCCGCACGTCCATCTCGATGGAGCCGTTGAACACGGCGCCGTCTTCGATGACCACGCGGGTGGCCTTGATGTCGCCGTTCACCTTGGCCGACTGGTTGATCGACACCTTGGTACCCGCATCGATGTTCCCGGAGGCGGTGCCGTTGATCGTGAGCTCGTCGGCGCGAATGTCGGCCTCGACGATGCCGGAGCTCTCGATGGTGAGCTGGTTCTTCAGGTTGACCTGGCCCTCGACGCGGCCTTCGACCACCAGATCTCCGGCGCCGGTGAGGCTCCCTCGAATGGTGATGCCCTTCCCGATGATGTTGATCTGACCGACAATCGCTGATGCGGAGGCCATGGAGCTCGCGTTCCTTGATGACGTGAACCGCGCGTGAAAACGCGCTTGAAAAAGCGGCGCCGACCGTACGTCAGCGTCGGGCTGAAATCCATTCAACAATATCGGCGAGCACGCGCTCCTTGCCGATCTCGTTCATCACCTCGTGCCGAAACTCAGGGTGCGACTTCCACGTTTTGTCGGGGGAAGCCATGGTGTCGAAGAAGGCGCGCATCGCGGGCATCGAGGCCACGCCGTCAGCCTCGCCCGCGACCATGTACACCGGAGTGGTGAACTCGGCGCCGCGGCCGATGAGCCGCTCTTGCGACGCGAGGGTCTCGAAGAAATGGCGCGGGGTGGTGGTGTGCTCGTAGAGGGGATCTTCAGCCGAGAACTTCTGCCAGGCCTCGTCGCGTGACAGCTGGGTGACGCTGAGCTCGTTGCTGATGTGCACGCCGGGGAGGATCTTTCGCAGCAGCTTGGCGCCCGCGAGCTTGAACGCCGGGGGGTCGAACGCGAGGCGGTAGTACGGGCTGGAGAGCACCACGCCGGTGAGGCCTTCGGGCTTCTTCAGCGCCCAGTGGGTGGTCATCAGCGCGCCGTGGCTGTGGGCGAGAATGAAGGCGGGCTTGCCGGGGGCGAGCGCGCGCACGCGGCCCCAGAACACGGCGAGATCGTCGAGAAAATCGTCCCACTTCTCGACGTCGACGCGCTTGCCTTCGGCCTTGCCGTGGCCCCGGTAGTCGAACGCCGCGACCGCGAACCCTGACGCGGCGAGCGCGTTCATCACGTGGAGGTAGCGGCCGGAGTGATCGCAGTAGCCGTGCACCACGCCGACCACCGCGGTGGGCTCACCCTCAGGGAGCTGCGAGCGCCAGAACAGGCGGGTGTTGTCCTTCGAGGTGAAGATGCCCTCTTCGGTGCGTGCCATGGGTGTGGCGCACCATACTCCTCGCGGTGCTCAGCGTTCAGCGCTTTTGAGCTTTCGCTCCAGCTCGGCGCGTTGCTGCGGGCGCTCGGCGGCGTCGGGGTCGTCGGCCAGCACCTGCACGGCGCGGCGGTAGGCCTCGGCGGCCTTGGCGCGTTTCCCGGCTCCGAGGGCGGCGTCGCCCAAGTGCTCGAGGAGCGTCGCCTCATCGGGCGCTTCGGTGACGGCGCGCTCGAGCGTCTCCACCGCGCGCTCGTAGTCGCCGCGCTTGAAAAGCACCCACCCGAGCGAGTCGAGAAACGCCGCGGAGTCGGGCCGCTCCTCGAGCGCGGCGCGCACCAACCGCTCGGCCTCGTCGAGGTCTCCGCCGTGGTCGGCCATGGTGTAGCCGATGAAGTTGAGGGCGGCGGCGTTGGCAGGGCTGACCTCGAGCACGGTGCGCATTCGGTCGATCGCGCGGGCCCACTCGCCCTTTCGCTCCAAAGCCGCTGACAACGCGAAGATGAGCGCTTCATCGCGGGGCTGCCGAGCGAGCGCCGACGCGAACAACACCGCGGCTTCGGCGTTGCGGTTGACGCGGGCGTAGAACCCGCCGAGCGCCTCGTACACCTCTGCCGAGGGGCGCGCGGAGAAGGCCTTCACCAGCTGCGCTTCTGCTTCTTTCGGCTGCCCCGCCCGCTCGAGCGCTCGCGCCCACGCGACCTCGAGCCCGGGGAGATCGCCCCGCTCTTCGGACAGCGCGCGAAACAGCTCCACCGCCTGGCGGTGCTGGCCCTGCATCGAGAGGCACATGCCCCGGTGGAGCCTCGCCTCCAGCGCCAGCTCGCCCGAGTCGCGGGGCACGGCGTCGAAGGCCTCGATGGCCTTGCTCCACGAGCGGCGCTTCTCGTGCACCAGGCCCGCGTAGAAGTGGAGGCGCGGCTCATCGAGCTGCCTGCGCGCGGCCTCGAGCACGTCGGCGGCGGCCCCGTACTGGCGCACCGCGAGGAAGGAGAAGGCGACCTTCACCACCTGCTCCGGGTCTTTCGAGAGCGAGAGGAGCTGATCGAAGTACGCGCGCGCGTCGGCGACCGCGTTCATTCGCAGCGCCAACCGCCCCGCCGCGAGCAGGGCCTCTCGGTTGTCGGAGTCGCGCTCCAGCGCCCGCCCATAGGCCTCGAGGGCTTTCGGTAGCCGCGCTGTCGTCTCGTAGATGCGGGCGAGCGTGACCCACGCCTCGAAGTCGCCAGGGTCGCGATCGACGGCGCGCAGCAGCAGCTTCTCGGCGCGAGTCGGGTCTCCACGCTCGGCGAGCGCCAGGCCGAGGCGGCGAAAACCGATGGGCTCTCCGGGCACGGCGGCGCCCAGCTCTTCGACCACCTTCACCGCTTCGTCGACCTTGCCTTGATCGAGCCAGAGCTGGGTCAGCACCAGGTACGCATCGGGCGAGGTGGGCATCAGCCGAATCGCGCGAGACAGGTGCGCCTTGGCGCGGGTGGTCTTGCGTGACTCATACAGCACACGGCCCATCATCAGCTGGGCCTGCGGGTAGTCGGGGGCTTTGTCCAACACGCGCTTGAGCTGGGCCTCGGCGCGCTCCAGGTCAGACAAGCGCGCCCACTGCTCGGCCAGCTCGGTCATCAGGTAGACGTTGTCGTCATCAGACGCGAGCGCCAGGCGCAGCTCGTCGAGCGACTGCCGGTGGGCGCCTTCGTGGTGGGCCAACCGCGCTCGAAGGAAGTGGGCGTACGACGCGGCGGAGGGGAACGGCACGTCGGCGTCTTCGGCGGAGTTCATCGCCTCGCGCATCGCCTGGAGATCGACCGGAGGCCGCTTCGCCGCGGGGCCCCCGAACGCCGTCACCGACGCCACCATCGCCGTCACACCGATCGCACGAAGCCAGGTCACGACAGCAGTTGCTCCAACACGCGCTCTGCGGGGGGCGAGTCGTCTTGCAGGCTGGCGACGCGCGAGGTGTACGGGTGCCCCTCTTCGTCTAACCGCGCTCGGAGCGAGGCCGCCACCGCGGTGGCCTGATCGACCGCCACTTCGGGCAGCACCACCGCGAAGACGCCTTGGCCGAGGTGGGCGGCGACCTCAGGAGATCGGAGCTCGCTCCGCACCAGGCCGGCGAGCGACGGCACCTTGGCTCCAGGCGACGCGCTCGGGCGCAGCACGATGAGCGACAGCGGGCGGCCGTAGCGAACACTGCGCGACATTTCTTGCTCCAAGCGGGTCACCACGCCGAGCTGATCGAACAGGCCGGTCTCGCGATCGTTGCCCGGCGGCACCGAGGAGACGACCGACGTGCGCTGGAGCGCCGCGTTCACCTTCGTGAGCAGCGTGCCGAGGGGGAACGGCTTGGTGAGGTAGTCGACCGCGCCCACGTCGACGGCGCGCAGCTGCTCGCCCATCTCGGGCTGGGCCGAGATCAACACCACGGGAATGTGGGCGGTCTGCGGGTTGGCCTGGAGCGCGCGCAGGGCCTCGAGCCCGTCGCGGTTGGGCATGAACACGTCCATCACGATGACGTCGGGCTTCAGCTCTGACACGCGGGCGAGCGCTTCATCGCCGTCGCGGGCCACCTCGACCCGGTAGTGGCCGGCCAGGCCCATGGAGCAGATGCGCGCGAAGATGGAGTCGTCGTCGACCAGCAGCACCACCGGTGTGTCGCGCTGGAGGCGTTGGTTGGCGCTGGGCGCTTCGATCTCCAACGGCAACGTAAATGAGAACAACGCGCCACCGCCATCGGGGGCCTCGGCCCAGATGTGGCCTCCGTGGCGCTCGACGAAGTCGCGGCAGATGCCCAGGCCGAAGCCGGTGGAGTGCTCGAAGGCCAACACGAGCTCCGACGGGTTGGCGACGCGCCCGTCGTCTTTCACCTCGACCAGGGCGAAATGCCCGGATGCGTTGGTGATGCGCCGCGCCCGCACGACGACCTCGGTCGCGTCTTTGGCGTGGGCGAGCGCGTTGGAGAGCAGGTTCTGCAGCACCTGCTGAATCTTGAGCTCATCGCCGAGCACCATCAGGCTCACCGGCGCCTCGACGCGCAGCTTGATGCCCCGCTTCGACGCGAGAATGTGCAGCTCGCGCACCGCCTCTTGGCACGTCTCCGCGACGTCCATGGTTTTGGTGAAGAGGGGCATGCGCCCATCGTCGGCGCGGCTCTTGTCGAGCACGTTTTCGACCAGCTCGAGCACCTTCTTCGACGTGCGCTGAATGGCGTCGGCGGAGCGCCGGTTGGTCTCGGTCAGCGCCGCGTCGTCGAGGAGGATCCACGCGTGGCCGAGCAGCACGTTGAGCGGCGTGCGGAGGTCATGGCTCAGCACGGCGAGCAGCTCGTTCTTGCGGCGATCGAGCAGCTTGAAGCGCTGGTTCGCCTCGACCAGCTCGCGGTAGCGCTCGACGTAGGCGCGCTCGAGGGACTCGCGGGTCTTGGCGATGGCCGCCTGGGCGACTTCTTGATCTCGGGTGTGGGTCAGCGCGGCGCCCACGGCGTTGACGAAGTCGCGCTCATCGCGCTCGAAGCCGCCCTGCCGCTTCAGCACCAGCGCCACCACGCCCGTCTCTCCAGAGAGCGGATAGACGCAGGTGCCGTCGGCCTCGACCGGCTCTCGGGTCTCGAGCGCGCGGCGGAGCGTGGGGGTGACCGCGACGTCGACCGGCGTCTTGGTCGAGCGATCGACGAGGAAGGCGCGGCGGGGCACCTCGCCTTCGAGGGTGAGCAGCACCACCTGGTCGGCGCCGAGCACGGCTTGCAAGCTCCCGGCGATGCGCGGCACGAGCTCGTCGAAGCGCTGGCGAGAGCGCGTGATCTCGAGCAACAACTCGAGGCGGTGGCGCACGAGCGACTCGCGCTCCGTGGCCCGGCGGGCGCGCACGCTGGCGGCGAGCTGGAGCTCGAGCTCTTCGATGGAGCGGGCCACACCGTCGACGTCGAGCCGAGACAGCGTCTTCGAGCGCGCCGCGGCGCCGGTGCCGTCGACCAGCACCGGAATGGCGCGAAACGGGCCATGCTGGCGAATTCGCTGCAGGGCGACGGGCGTTCCTCGAGTGGGCGTCGCCAGGACGATCACGTCGGGCCGGGGCCGTCCGTCGAGGGGGGCTGACGCGAGCGCGGTCTCGCAGACGTACCCTCGCGCCTGGAGGCGTTCAGCGAGGCCAGAGGCCCTCGCCCCAAGGATCAACACCTTGCCCGCAGAAGACACGCCTCAAACTCTACAACCTCACGCTATAGTCCGCGCGGGCCGATTCACCCCACATGGGCGCCATGCACCTTACCTCTCGCACCTTCTCCTCCTTGGTGTTGTTGGCCTCGACCGCGTTCGCGCAGGAGGGTGGCGATGAATGGGGCACGGTTCCCGCTCCGCCCCCGCCTCCCGCGGCCACGGCCCCGGCCACCCCACCTCCGCCTCCCGCGCCGCCGCCGAAGACGCCCCCGGCCCAACCGCCGGCTGCGGCGCCGCCGACGTTCAGCGCCCCCGCGCCGTCGAGCCGGGCCCGCGCGCGCGCCGAAGAGCGGCTCCGCGCCGCGGGTGGTCTGCCTGACGCTGGCGCCCGCCTGGCCGTCGACGGAGGCATCGACGACTCGGCGTTCCCCATCGTTTCGCAGAAGGAGTCGTACCTCGAGGGCACCGAGCCCCACAGCCCGGCCACCTGGGGCAAAAGCGTCACCGCGCCCGAGAATGCGCGCGTCACCGTTGGCCAGGCGGGCATTGGCGGCATGTTCTTGCCGTCGGCCAAGCTCGGCGCGGCCGGCGTGGTGCGGGTGTCGGTGCTCGGCGAATACCTGAACCAGGTCGACTTCCCGGTGCGCAACGCGCAGAACATTCGCTCGGCGGTGAACTTCGCGGCGAGTTTCCAGCCCTTCAGCTGGGGCGAAGTCTTCATTTCGTACGGCGCTGCGGCGAACACCAACAACCGCACCTCGCCCAACCTGATTCAGGCGCTCGGCGACCTGACGTTTGGCATCAAGGCCTCGAAGGAATGGGTGAAGGGGTTCCACGCGGGCGCCGACTTGCGGCTGCTCACCTTCTCCGGCGTGGGCAACCAGAGCATCGATCGCTTCGCGGTGGGTTTCCGACCGACGTTACTGGCGACGTACGACATGCGGGCGGTGGCGCCCAAGGTGCCGGTGATCGCGACGGTGAACATCGGCGCGACCATCGATTCCACGGCGGGGCTGACCTCGCAGCGTCTCAACGCGTCTGAAGAATTCGCGCTGGGCATCAACCACTACAGCCGCTTCAACTTCGGCTTGGGCATCGACGTGCCGCTGCCGGTGGTGACGCCGTTGATCGAGTACTCGCTGGCGGCGCCGCTGGGCGTGCCGTCGACGGGGTTGGTCGGCCCTGACGGTGCGGCGGTGCAGGCCGACGCGGCGATGCAGCAGCGCCTGGGCCTGGGCCTGAAGATCACCGCGTTCAAAGACATCACCATTCTCTCCGGCGTGAACATCGGTCTGGCGCGCTCGGTGGCGCTGGGCATACCCGCGACCGCCCCGTGGAACTTCTTCCTCGGCGCGTCGTTCGCCATCGACCCGTTCCAGCGCGGCGAGACGAAGCTGGTCGAGACGGTGCGCGAGCGAAAGGTCGAGACCGCGTCGACGGCCAAGGTGCAGCGCGTGCAGGGCACGGTGGTCGATTCAGCGAAGAAGCCAATCGCGGGAGCGATCATCGCCATCGCTGGGCTGGCGCCGTCGGCCACCGACGGCTCGGGGCGCTTCACCACCCTCGAGGTGAAAGAGCTGAAGGCCAAGGTGATGTTCACCCGCGACGGCTACAAGCCGACCGAGCGCGACGTGAGCTTCGACACCAGCCCCATCGCGACCATCGACGTGACGATGGAAGACGACGTGAAGAAGGCGGTGCTCGAGCTGACCGCGACCGCGGCGAAGAAGCCGGTGAAGGCGTCGTTCGAGGTGAAGGGGTCGATCGAGGCGCGTGCGCAGAGCGACGACGGCGCTCCGAAACAGGTCGAGGTGCTCAGCGGCACGTACACGGTAAACGTCACGGCCGAGGGCTTCTTGGCGCAGACGCGCGAGGTGCAGGTGTCTCCGGGCGGCACGATGTCGGTGGCGTTCGAGCTGGTGCCCACGCCGAAGCAGAAGCTGGTGACGCTCAAGGGCGACAAGCTCGAGATCTCGCAGCAGGTGCACTTCGTCACCGGCAAGGCGACGATCATGGCCGACAGCTTCAGCCTGCTGCAGCAGGTGGTCGACGCGGTGGTGAAAAACGGCGTAAAGCGGCTGCGCGTCGAAGGCCACACCGACAACCGCGGCGACAAGAACGCGAACCAGGCGCTCTCCGAAGCCCGGGCCCGCGCGGTGGCAGACGCGCTCATCAACCAGGGCGTCGACCGGGCGCGCATCGAGTCGACCGGCTACGGCGACACCCGGCCCATCGCGCCCAACCTCACCGCCCGCGGGCGTGAGCTGAACCGGCGGGTCGAGTTCCTGATCTTGGAGCGCTGACATGCGCCAGACGGCTGCCTTGCGCCTCATGGCTCTGGTCGCCTCGAGCGTGCTCGCGGCGTGCGTCGGAGACGGCAACACCACGCCGTTGCCGATGACACCTCCGCAGGTTTTTCTCACCATCTCGGAGTCGGTGGTGATCGGCCCGTCGGTGTCGGGCACCACCAGCGTCTCGGGCTGCGCGACCGTGTCGAAGCTGCGGCTGCTGGCGGGCGACAAGTCGTTCGTGGCTGACGTGTCGTACGGAGGCGCGGCGACGCCGTGGACGCTGTCGAGCGGCGCGTTGGCTCGGCTCTACGCCAAGGGCGGCATCGCGCTCCCCCTGACGCTCCAGGCCGAGGTGACCTGCGCCGACGGGCGGACCAACACCTCGCAGCCGGCGTCGGTGACGTATTTCCCCGCGGGGAGCACCGTGACGGCGCAGGGCGGAGTGCCCTTTCTGCCCGACGCCTTCGTGGCCGAAGGTGGCTTCGGAGGCACGCCCACCACCTTCCTCGGCTGCATGGTGACGTCACAGGGCTCTTCGCTCGTGCGCGTCGACACCAGCGGGGCGGTGGTTCGCCGCCAGACGCAGCTGCCCTTTCAATGCACGCTCCAGGCGCAGATCAGCGATCGGAGCGCGGCCACCCTCACCCGCTGGCTGTTCGAGCCCAAGGTGGGCGCGTTCGCCTTCAACGCGTCGCTGGAGATCACCGCGGTGGTGACCGGCGAGCTGGTGCGCATGGGCGTGGCGACCGACGGCAACGCGATCTTCGGGCAGGAGACAGAGGCGGCGCGCTCGATTCTCCGGGTGCGGCCGACGGGCGCCTCTCCACTGGTGTGGCAGCAGCCCTTCGTCGGCACGATGAACGCCTCGCCGGTCGTCGACCTCGGGAGCGGCGCGGTCTTCGCTTCGTCTTGGAAATACAACCTCGGCACGGGCGACGCCGACTTCGTGGTGTTCCGCCTGGGGTACGCCGACGGGGTGGTGCTCAACGCGGTGAACAATGAGGTGCCGGTGGTGTTCAAGCAGAGCCACGCGCCTGGCGTGCAGCCCCTGCCCCCAGAGACGGCGTTTTCGGCCTCGGGTTCGCTGCTCTTTCTCGCGCTGCAGGCGACCGACGCGGCCCAGCAGGTGACGACCTCTGTGCTGGCGTGTTCGACCTCGGGCGCGTTGTGTCAGGGATCGGCGCGGAGATGGACGAGCCCTTCTTTCCCCGGCCTGCTGACCACGGTGGTGCCGTTCTCGAACGACGCGTTCGTCGCGGTGGCGGGCGCGGGCGGCGTGGGCTTCGTCTCGACCTCCGACGGGGCGTCGGTCACACCAGGCGGCGGGTTGCTGCGGCCGACGGGGAGCTTGGTGACGCAGTCGCTCCTTGCGGGGTCAAGCACCGACTTCTTCATTCTGGCGGCGCCGGCCATCGCCCAGGGCTTCCCCGCGGAGATCATCGCCATCGACACGCCGCGCTCCGGTGAGCTGTGGAGGCTGGCGGTGGGCGCGGGAACAAGCCCGGCGGCGGGCATGTACGTCGCCGTCGATGAGAGCGGGCAGCCGTGGCTCCGCGTCGGGCTGAACTTGGTGAAGCCACTGACGAACGGCGAATACCGCTCCGCGCGCGGCACGCCGTAACCCTGACGGCGACGCCGCCGTAACCCTGGCGCCTACGCGCGCTTCGAGACGAGGAGCGCCTCGACGTTGCCCGCGGGGCCATGCACGGGGCTGTCGAGGCACGACACCTCGTGGAGCCCCTGCGCACGAACGAACGCGCGGATCCGCTCGATGGCGCCGCGCCGAGCCGCCTCGTCACGCACCACCCCGCCGTGGCCGATGTGCTCGGGGCCGACCTCGAACTGGGGCTTCACCAGCGCGATGAGGTGGCCGGCGGGTTTCAACCGTGGGAGCACCGCTGGGAGCACAAGGGTCAGCGAGATGAAGCTCACGTCGATGACCACCACGTCGACGGGCTCCGGGAGGTCTTCATCGGTGAGGTGGCGCGCGTTGACCCGCTCGCGGGAGATGACGCGAGGGTCTTTCCGCAGCTTCTCGTGGAGCTGCCCGTACCCGACGTCGATGGCGTGCACGCGAACGGCGCCCGACTGGAGGAGGCAGTCGGTGAAGCCCCCGGTGCTGGCGCCGATGTCAGCGCAGACGAAGCCGCGCACGTCGAGCCCGCAGGCGTCGAGAGCGGCCTTGAGCTTGAGGCCCCCGCGCGACACGTAAGGCAACACCTCACCCTTGAGCCGCAGCTCGGCCTCGACGGAGACGCGAGTGCCCGGTTTGTCGACGCGCTGATCATCAACCACCACCTGCCCGGCGAGGATCAACGCCTGCGCGCGGGTGCGCGACTCGGCCAGGCCACGCTCGACCACCAACACGTCGAGGCGCTCCTTCTTCATGGTGCGAGCAGCTCCATCGCCGCGGCGTGGAGGCCGCTGGCGTCGAGCCCCAGCTCCGCCCGTTGAACCCGCGCGTCGCCGTGACGAACGAAGCGATCGGCCGGCAGCCCAAGCACCCGCACCGGCGTCGATCGGCGGTGGCGGGCCAGGCACTCGAGCACCGCGGAGCCGAGGCCTCCGCGCGGAGTGCCCTCCTCCACCGTCACCAGCGCGCCTTGAGCGGCCTCGAGCACGGCCGCTTCGTCGAGCGGAGAGACGGCGCGCACGTCGAGCACACCCCACTGAGGCTCGGCCTGCGCGGCCTCCAGCGCGGTGAGCGCGAGCGGGCCGGCCGCGACGAAGGTCAGCTGCATGCCCCGCTTGAGCCACCGCGCGCGGAGCCCGTCGCCTGGAGGGATCGACGCCGGCCGCTGTGTCACCACGCCGCGAGGGAACCGCAGCGAAAACGGCGCGGGGAGCGTCAGCGCGTACGTGAGCAGCTCATCGAGATCTTCAGCGAAGACCGGCGCCGCGACCTGGAGCCCGGGGAGCGCTCGGAGCAACGCCAGATCGAACAACCCCTGGTGGGTCGCGCCGTCGGCCCCCACCAAGCCCGCGCGGTCGACCGCCAAGACGACGGGAAGCCCAGGCAGCACCACGTCGTGGACGAGCTGGTCATATGCGCGCTGAATAAAAGTAGAATACATGCATACAATTGGCCGAAGCCCACCGTGAGCCAGCCCCGCCGCGAAGGTGACGGAGTGCTGCTCGGCGATGCCCACGTCGAACACCCGCCCGGGAAACCGTTCCGAAACGCCTCGGAGCGAGGAGCCCTCGAGCATGGCCGGCGTCACCACCACCACCCGCGCATCGCGCTCCATGTGCCGCTCGACGGTAGCGGCCCAGGCGTCGCTGAAGGTCGGCTGTCCCTGGCGCGAACGAACGAGCTTGCCGCTGCGCAGCTCGTACGGGCCCATGGCGTGGCCCCGGGTGTG